>JAYTGH010000168.1:0-6400 GCA_043733645.1 Flavobacterium sp.
CGAAGACGGTCATTTGCAAGCCTATTGGGAACTTATTGAATTGCCTTATTCGGGTTGCAATTACTACCAGTCGAGTTTGACATTTAACAAAAGAGATACCTTATCCGTACTTTCAAAATTCGATATACCGAAAGCAAAATCTATTTATTTAACTAAAGGAGAAACCATTGACGGAAAGAAAATCGAAGCCGAATTAGGTCTACCCTTCTTTGTGAAACCCAACCAATCGGGAAGCAGCTTAGGAGTTTCTATGGTCAGTACTTTAGACGATTTGCCAAAAGCATTGGAGTTTGCTTTCGCAGAAGACAATGATATTTTGATTGAATCCTATTTAAATGGAACTGAAGTTTCAGTTGGCGTATTAAATTTCAATGGCGAAACCAAAGTATTGGGCATTACCGAAATTCTATCTCAAAACGCGTTCTTTGATTATGAAGCTAAATATTTAGGCAAGTCAGAAGAAATTACTCCGGCCCGAATCTCGAAGGAACTTGAGGATTTAGTAGTTGAAACCGCTAAAAAGGTATATCAATCCTTGGGAATGGTTGGATTTTCACGCACCGATTTTATCATCATGAACGGCATTCCGCATTTTATAGAAATCAATACCAATCCGGGATTATCGCCTCAAAGTATTTTCCCACAGCAGGCGGCACATGCCAATATTCCGTTCAGCGATTTGTTGGATAACGAAATAAAACTAGCTTTACAGAGAAAACCGATTTGGACTCGAGGCTAAAGCCGAACTGAACGAAGTTAAAAAGTAAAACCATGAAAAGAAAAGCAGTATTTCCCGGTTCATTTGACCCAATTACCAACGGTCATTATGATATTATCAAAAGAAGTTTACCGCTTTTTGATGAAGTGGTTGTTGCCATTGGTATTAACGCCGATAAAAAGTATATGTTTTCACTCGAAGACCGAAAAAGGTTTATAGAAGAAGCGTTTAAGGACGACCCAAAAGTTTCTGTAATTACATACGAAGGTCTGACTATTGATTTATGCCGAAAAATTCATGCCCACTTCATTCTGCGTGGTTTGCGAAATCCAGCCGATTTTGAATTTGAGAAAGCCATTGCGCATACGAACCGAAGATTGTCAAAAATAGAAACCGTCTTTCTTTTAACGGCTTCTAAAACATCTTATATTTCTTCAAGTATTGTTCGTGATGTCATAAGAAATGGTGGCGATTATACGGTGTTGGTGCCGGAGAGTGTGGTGGTGAAGAAGTAGTGGTTAGTAATCCGTTTTCCGCTGGGCGATCAGTTTTATTTTTCAGTTTATTCAATTTCAATTTTTCCATATTCTGTTTTCTGTCTTTTCTTAATTATATTTTCGATAACTATAAGAATAATTCCCAACACAAAACCATTAAAAATAATATTAAATTCTCTATTATTTGGCAAGTATGGATTATAATCTTCGGTAATAAAATCACTATCCAAACTTGTCATATGAACTACAAATGATTCGAAAAGCCAACCAATATTCATAAGCAATGATATGATTAAAAGAAAAGATATTTTTCTGCCGATTGTAGGGTTCAACAAAATTAATGGAATTATTGAGTTCATACTTACCATTAACCAATAAGCCCACCAATATGGCCCAGTTGCTCTTTCTAAAAAAGCATATTTTTCTGTAGTTGGAAATATGAAAATCAGAATTGTATTAACTAAAACTCCAAAAGAATAAATAATAATTATCCATTTTATAATTTTAGTCGACAATACTGTTTCTATTTTGTTTTTGGATATCAGTTTAATGATGATAATTAATAAAATACTGATAAATATTCCTTTGATTACGTAATCTGAAATGGATTTTAAAAATTCTGTAGAAATTCCAATCATTCTTTCAATTTTTGGTTTTCGTTAGGTTTCGCCAAACTGACGTACAACTTGTTTATAAGTATGATTTACATCCAACTAATATATAAATTTATTGCAAATTATAATACAACCTTTTCCGATACAATAATTAGCAACAACTTATTTTAACTGTGTCAAAATGTTTTTAAAAATAAAGTTGACACAAAAGCTGTGTCAAAACGTTTTTAGAAATAAGATTGCCACAATTGTTGTGTCAAAATGATTTTTAGAATATATTTGACACAAAATCTTAAAGTATGAAAAGGGAGGCACTATGTACGCTTTTAGGTACAACACAGGACGAAATGGCGATGCTGTTAAAAATCAACAGGAGTCAATGGTCGATGTTTGAATCGGGAAAAAGGGATTTGCCTATAGAAGCCAAACTGGCGCTGGCGGAAATGCTGCAACACATGAAGTCACAGCAAGATGCTATAGTAAAGGATAAGGCAAAACACCATCAAGAGGATACTAAAATTAGTAAAAAACTGGAATTGCTGCTGGTTAACAACCAATACAGCCAGTCACTTTTAGCCAAAAAGATAGAACGCATCGAAAAGAAACGCACGGTTGCTGCCAATGCCCTACATCTGTTAAGGCATCTGGAAAGCAAAGATAAACAGCATATAGATGGTTCGGAATTACTTGTGAATCTTCAAAAAAAGGCTGATACCAATTTGGAAGGCGACGCACTTTCAACCTTGGTTGCCCATCAAATAAAACAAAAGGTGCTACAATATGAAGAAGAATTGCTAAAAGCTGCCTTGGGAAAATAGTTTTCAGTCTCAGTCTCAGTTTTCAGTATAACAAACTGCCTACTGCGACTGCCTACTGCGACTGCCTTCTGCTCTCTCCTCCTCCTCTTTCTTAACAACCTTCCGAGCCACTTCAATCTTAAACTTCTTCCCTTTCATTTTTTCATCTCTAATATTTTGAAGCAAGTCTTTAACTTTATTGTATTTCACGGCGGCAAATGAGATAAAATCCTTTACCTCTATCAATCCCAAATCGCTTTTCTCCAGTTTTCCTTTTTGGGAAAAGAAACCAACAATGTCAATTTTATTCAGTTTATTTTTCTTGCCACCGCTAATATAAATCGTTTGAAATTCGGGCGGTTTTGGTAAAGTAGTAGCGTTATCCACTTTTAAAACAGGCATGCTATAATCGATATACTCTTGCTTTTTTTCACTTTCGTAGATAAGGATATACGCCGTTCCCGAAGCTAACATTCTCGCCGTTCGTCCGTTTCTATGGGTGAACTCATCTTCTTTTGAGGGCAAATGATAATGAATGACGTGCTTCATTTCGGGAATATCCAAACCTCGCGCAGCCAAATCAGTCGTAACCAAATAAGGCATGCTGCCATTTCTAAACTGAATTAAAGCGCGTTCTCGTTCATCCTGATCCATGCCTCCGTGGTAGTAAGTGGCGTAGATTCCTTTTTCGTTTAAAGCATCGCTAATACGTTCAGCTGCGTCTCTGTGATTGCAGAAAATTAAAGCCGATTGCGATTTTAGTGAACAAATCAAATTAAATAAACTCCCAATCTTATCTTTTTCTTTTGAAACCACCATTTTCATCGAAAGATTGACTTTCTCTTCTTCGGATGGAATAAAATCTAAAACAGTTGGATTTACCACTCGGGTATATTTTGGAATTTCAATTCCGGACGTAGCCGAAACCAAAACACGTTTATTTAATTTGGATAATTTACCTATGATAAAAGACATTTGCTCATGAAAACCCAGTTGCAACGATTTGTCGAATTCATCCAAAACTAAAGTTTGAATTCGGTCAACTTTAAAAGTTCCTCTATCAATATGATCCGCAATTCTTCCCGGAGTTCCAATTAAAACCGCTGGTGGATTCGATACGTTTTTGATTTCAGTTTCGATGGAATGTCCTCCATAACAAACATTCACTTTATAAGTCGTGCCCATTTTTTTCCAAACCTGTTCAATCTGCAATCCCAATTCTCTCGACGGAACTAAAATCAGGCATTGAACACCAGCTACATATTCATCTAACAATTCAAATATAGGTAATAAGAAAGCCAATGTTTTCCCAGAACCCGTTGGCGAAAGCAATAAAATATTGTTATCGTTTAAAATAGTTTCCTGAGCAGAAAGCTGCATTTCATTTAAGCTTTCAATGCCTAAATTTAAAAGCAAATTGGTAGAATGATGGTGATTTGTCATTTGGCAAAGATAGGTAATTAGTAAGCAGTCTCAGTCTTCAGTTCTGCCAACTGCGACTGTAAACTGCGACTTACTTCAGTAGCTTCTCTTCCTCAAACAATAATTTAATATTTTCATACGAATTCTTCAAGGCTTCTTTTATTTGTTCCGGGTTGAGCCAAACTGCTTTTTCTATGCCTTCATTGGCTTGCGGAAATGGTGTTCCTTCATAAGTAGTTTGCATTTCAAACCAATGGGTAACTTTCAGTTTATACTTCCCGTTGCGTTTAAAAACGTGATAGGTTTTTTGAAGTTTTCGGTTAATGGAAAGTTTTCCAACTCCTGTTTCTTCTTCTACTTCGCGCATTGCAGTATCTTCAATTCCTTCTCCTTTTTCGATGCCGCCTTTGGGTAAATCCCATTTTCCGTTTCTGAAAATGAATAAAACGCCTCCGTTTTTATTATAAACCAAACCTCCTCCAGCTTTGCAAACCGGTATTTTTTCTTTAAGTTTTTTTAGTATCGCTTTTTCATCCGGATAATACAGAGAAGCTTTCTGAATTTTGTTTTGAAACATTTTGATGATGAGTTGCTCAATATCAATACTTTCCAATAAAAACAACTGAAAATCGGTTTCTTTTGCGATTTCATTTGTTAGAAAAAGAGGTTTGTCGTTGACAAAAACTTTATACATTTGTACTATGATTTTTAATAAAGACTCCGCCGAAAAAACCGCCGAATTGCTTTTACAAATAAATGCAATTAAATTGAATCCAAAAAATCCTTTTACGTGGGCATCAGGTTGGAATTCTCCAATTTACTGCGACAACCGACTAATACTGTCATTCCCAGCGATAAGAAATTTTGTACGAGAAGAATTTTCTAAGCATATTGAGAAAGAATTTGGCAAACCCGACGTAATTGCGGGAGTGGCAACCGGAGCCATTGGCATAGGAATGTTAGTAGCAGAATATATGGGATTGCCATTCGTTTATGTTCGTCCCGAACCAAAAAAACACGGAAGACAAAATCAGGTGGAAGGCTTTTTACAAAAAGGTCAAAATGTAGTAGTAGTCGAAGATTTAATAAGCACCGGAAATAGCAGTTTACTTGCTGTTGAAGCATTAAGGGAAGCTGGCGCGCACGTGAAAGGCATGGTCGCTATTTTTACGTATGGCTTCGACATAGCCGTAGAAAATTTCAAAAATGCGAATGTCGAATTGAATACGCTTGCCGATTACAGTCGCTTATTAGAATTGGCTGTTGCCAAAAATTATATTACCGAAAAAGAATTGAAAACATTACAAGATTGGCGCGAAAGTCCGTCGACTTGGAAAGTGTAATTAAGAGAAAAGAAGCAAGAAGCAAGAAGCAAGAACAAAGAAAAAAGAAGAGAGAAGTAGTATTTAAACCATAAGAGTCTTGGCTCTTGTCTCTTTCTTCTTTTCTCTAAAAATAAAACCAACACTATGACCCTAGAAAGCCCAAAAGTTACCGTAGCAAAATCAGCACAACACATCTTTGATTCCTTATCGGATGTAAAGAATTTTGAAAAATTAATGCCCGAAAACATTGCCAAATTTGAAGTTTTGGGTGATGATATTTTCAACTTTGGTCTGAAAGGAATGCCCGAAATCAAATTGAAGATGAAAGACAAAATGCCAAATTCTAAAGTAGTTTTGGCTGCAGCAAGCGATAAATTACCGTTCACTTTAACCGCTAACATTGATGCCATTTCTGATGCTCAAAGCGCAGTACAATTGCACTTTGATGGCGATTTTAATCCAATGATGGCGATGATGATTAAAGGTCCAATCTCAAAATTTATTGAGACTTTGGCTGACAATATGAATAAATTATAAGTACAATTTACGAAGTACGAAGTTAGAAGTTTGTAAAATCGTATTTCGTAACTCGTATTTCGTAACTCGTATTTCGTACCTCGTATTTCGTACCTCGTATTTCAAAATAAAAAAAGCTGCATTAGCAGCTTTTTTTATTTTATGGTCGTTAGTCTCTTATCTATCACACGTTCCATATAGTCCTGAACAAACGCTTTACATCTTAATTCCAATAAATCCATAGCAGCATTACGTTTTGAAATTAAGTTATGCTCCATGGCTTTGTCGTTCTTATCATAAAAACCAATAGCTTTTTTTCCGTCAAAGGTGCAGATATAATCGCCACTCATAAATTGGTACATATTCGAACCGTATTTTATCACAAAAGGCGCTACTTGCTTTTCGTTTATCAGGCTTCTGCCCCAACTTCTAAAAGGTTTTTGATAGCCAATCATATCTAAAAGCGTTGGATAAATATCAATTTGCTGTGCCCAATCACTATTCACGCCAA
>JAYTGH010000169.1:0-6398 GCA_043733645.1 Flavobacterium sp.
AATCGCTTCCAATCTACCTTGTGCAATTTCAGCTTGGTAAGGTGTGTAAGCGGTGTACCAACCCGGATTTTCAAAAATATTTCTCTGAATAACGGCAGGAACAATCGTTGGGTGATAACCCAAACCGATGTACGATTTGAATACTTTATTTTTTTTACCTAATTCGTGTATGTGCTGCGAATACTCATATTCCGTCATAGCAGGTTCTAATTGCAAATCGTTTTTTAAACGAATATCATTCGGAATTGTTTCGTAAATTAATTGCTCAAAGGTTTCAACTCCGATTGTCTTGAACATGTGGTTTAGGTCACTCTCACGTGGACCTATGTGGCGTAATGCAAATGCGTCTGTTCTCATTAAATGTATGTGCTTAAGTGTAAAAGTCTGTTGTTTTTAACGCCAACAAAAGTAATTATTAAAGTCTAAAATTTAGGTTAAAAGGATTGTAATTTTTAGGTTTTTTTCAACTAAAGTAACTTCTTATTAACACTTTGTTTATTTTTGTTTTATGACTGTTTTAAAGCGACTTCTCGACTTTTATATCATCAGCAGCATTCATGTGGCGCTATCGGTCTATGCTTTTGTATGGATGACAGGCTATTTGTTCCATATTAATGCAGTCGAAGCACCTGCGCTGTTTGCTCTTTTTGGAACGATTGTCGGTTATAATTTTGTCAAGTACGATGCTTTGGCACGAACGCAAAAACTAGAAATGCGAACCGAATTAAAGCTGATTGCAACCTTAAGTTTCCTTTCGCTTTTGGCAACTGGCTATTTCTTTTTCCAATTGGAGCGAATTACAAAAATCATTGCTGTTGTTTTTCTGATATTGACTATGTTGTACACGTTGCCGTTTTTCCCCAATAGAAAAAATGCCCGAAATTGGGCTGGCGTAAAGATTTATATAGTAGCACTTTGTTGGGTTGGCGTAACCCTGTTTTTACCGGTCCTTAATGCCGGAATTCCATTGACTTCTGATGTTTTTGTAATTTCAATTCAGCGCTTTATTCTGATTTTTGTGCTGATATTAATTTTTGAAATTATCGATTTGAAGGTTGATGATCCCAATTTAAAAACAGTGCCACAGCAAATAGGAGTCGAATGGACAAAAATTGTTGGTAGTACTTTATTGTTAGTTTTTATTCTTTTGGGATTTTTTCAAACTAATTTCCTCTTTTTGACATTGTTTATACGGTTAGGTGTAGCATTTACTGTTTTACTTTTTCTGCTTTTTGCAAACGAAAAAAGGTCAAGATATTATAGTTCTTTCTGGGTGGAAAGCATTCCAATTTTTTGGCTGGTTTTAATGCTAGTGACTACAAGAATATGATGAATAGAGAAATTACTTTTTTTGGATTTAGTTTTACAGTGCTTACTTTTTTATTATTGGCATTTGCCTGGACAATCAGTTTGCTTTTTGTCTGGCCTTATTTTACCTATGTTTCCGGATTGGTTTATCTTTTCTATACGGTTGTCGCGTTGATTTTTGCCAGTGTTGTCAATCGATATTTACTACTTTTGATTTTAATCATTTTCTGCATCAATAAAAGTCTCGTCGTTTGGTTCCAAAATTTCATGCTCGCCATTAGTGGTTTTTTGGCCGCTTCAGTTTTTTGGCTGTTTGTTCATTTGAGCTTTTGGGAGTTTGTCATTCGCTTATTGATTATAATGTTTAGTGTCTTTGTGTATTACACTTTGGTCATTAAAGTCATAAGAGTAAATGGAGAGGATTAGCGGCTGTTTTTTTCTGCTAAATTTTTAATGAATTCATTTCTTTCCTGAATGAAAGAAGCTAAGTAATTTTTCAAAATCAATTTATCAAATAGTTTTCCAAAGATTCCATAAGGAGTTTCATATTCGATTGTATCTTTCATTATAGTGATTCCGTTCTCTTCTGTAAAAGTATGTTGATGCTTGAAGCTTTTAAAACGACCTTCAACCATCTCATCTACAAAATTATTTGGAGCATCCATTGCAGAAATCAAACTTTTATGTGTTTGGTAAAATCCAAAATGTCTGCCGTGCCAGGTTACAGTTTCATTCAGGTTTATTAGTCCTGAAGTCAAACCTTCAATAGCTATTTCATTAGATTTCGACGTAGATAATTTATGAATGTCGATATCTCTGTTTAAATCAAAAACTGTTTGTATTGGTGCTTTTATTCTGGTGATGAGGTTAATTGTTGTCATCTTTCTAAATCAATCCCGCTCGTTTTAGCAACGCTTCTGGTTTTGGTTCTTGTCCGCGGAATCGTTTGTATAATTCCATTGGCAATTCGGTTCCACCTTTTGATAATACGTTTTCCTTGAATTTAGTTGCGACTTCTTTATTAAAAATTCCCTTTTCCTGAAAATACGCAAACGCATCGGCATCGAGAACTTCAGCCCATTTGTAGCTGTAATATCCAGAGGAATAACCGCCCTGAAAAATATGCGAAAAGGAAACGCTCATGCAATTTTCGGCAACATCAGGATATAAAGACGTTCCATCAAAAGTTTCTTTTTCAAAAGCTTTTATATCAGTAATTGAATTGGGGTCGTTGCTATGGAAAGCCATGTCTAAAATTCCGAAACTCAATTGTCGCAACGTTGCCATTCCTTCTAAAAAGCTGGCGCTTTCTTTGATTTTATTGACAAATTCCTGTGGAATGATTTCGTCAGATTCATAATGTTTGGCAAAAATCGCAAGTGCTTCCGGTTCGTAACACCAGTTTTCCATCACCTGACTTGGCAATTCTACAAAATCCCAATACACCGAAGTTCCCGATAAACTTGGATAAATCGTGTTGGCTAACATGCCGTGTAAGGCGTGACCAAATTCATGAAACAACGTCGTTACTTCGTTAAAAGTCAGGAGTGAAGGTTTACTTTCGGTTGGCGGTGTAAAGTTGCAAACGATGGAAACATGTGGTCTTTCGTTAACGCCCTGCCTGTCCGGCAGGCAGGCATTTTTGATATATTGTGGTTTGAACGATGTCATCCAGGCGCCGTTTCGTTTTCCTTTTCTTGGGAAAAAGTCGGCGTAGAAAATCGCAACGAGTTCATTCTGGAAATCCAGAACTTCAAATGTTTTAACATCGTCATGATATTTATCAATGTCAAAAACTTCTTTGAATGTGATTCCGAATAACTTTTCAGCAACGGTAAAGGCGCCATTCAAAACGTTTTCGAGTTTGAAATAAGGCTTTAGTTTTTCGTCATCAAAATCGAATAGTTTTTGTTTTAGTTTTTCAGAATAGTAAGCACCGTCCCATTTTTCGAGTTGATCGATCCCATCCAATTCTTTGGCGAAAGCGGTTAGTTGGGTGAATTCTTTTTCGGCTGCCGGTTTGGCTTTTGCTAATAAATCATTTAAAAACGATTTTACTTTTTCGGGAGTTTGCGCCATTCTTTCTTCGAGAACAAAATCAGAATGAGTTTTGTAGCCTAATAAATTGGCGCGTTCAAAACGCAATTTGGCAATCTTCAACGTTATTTCCTGATTGTCGAATTCGTTGTTTTGAAACGCTTTTTTTCCGTTGGCAATCGCCAGTTCTTTTCGCAGTTCGCGATTGTCGGCATACGTCACAAACGGAATATAGCTTGGATAATCCAAAGTGAAAACCCAGCCTTCCAGATTTTTGGATTTTGCCAAACTTGCTGCGGCTTCAATTGTCCCTTCGGGTAAACCTTTTAAATCTTCCTTGTTGGTAATATGTAATTGATAATTATTGGTTTCAGACAAAACATTTTCGCCATAAGTAAGTTTTAGTTTGGCTAATTCGGTGTCGATTTCGCGTAAACGTGCTTTTTTATCGTCCGAAAGTAAAGCTCCGTTTCTTGAAAAACTTTTGAATTTCTTATCTAGTAAAGTTACTTGCTCTGGAGTTAAATTAAGCTTGTCTTTTTGTTCGTAAACTGCTTTTACACGTTTGAACAAATCTTCGTTTAAGGCAATATCATTGCTGAAAGCAGTTAGTAACGGAGAAACATCCTGCGCTATTTTCTGCATTTCGTCGCTCGTTTCAGCCGAATTCATATTGAAGAAGATAGACGATAATCTATCTAAAGCTTCACCCGAATAATCCAATGCTTCGATAGTGTTTTCGAAAGTTGGTGTTTCAGGATTGTTGGTTATTGCGTCAACTTCTGTTCTGGCTTTAGCGATGTTTTCCTCGAAAGCAGGTTGGTAATCTTCTAATCTGATTTGGGTAAAAGGTGCCGTGTTATGTTTGGTAGTAAATGTTTCTGTTAAGATTTTCATGTTTTTTTATTTAACCCTTTCAGGGTTTTAAACCCTGAAAGGGTTATTGATTTATTTCTTCATTTCATCCGATGATTTATTCACTGCATCTTTCAAGCTTTCTTTATAAACAATGATTTTATCGAGTACTAGTTTGTCATGGCTTCCGATGATTTGCGCTGCCAGGATTCCGGCGTTTTTGGCTCCGTTTAGTGCGACGGTTGCCACCGGAACGCCGCCGGGCATTTGCAAAATGGACAAAACCGAATCCCAGCCATCGATAGAATTACTCGATTTTATGGGAACGCCAATCACAGGCAAAGGCGACATAGAAGCGACCATTCCGGGTAAATGCGCCGCGCCACCTGCTCCGGCAATGATAACCGAAATGCCGCGAGTGTGTGCTTTTTTGCTAAACTCGAATAATTTTTCGGGCGTTCGATGCGCTGAGACAATATCGACTTCAGTCTCGATGTCAAAACTTTTTAGGATATCGATGGCTTCCTGCATTACTGGTAAATCGCTTTGGCTTCCCATGATGATGGCTACTTTCATTTTTTATTTAAAGATTTAAAGATTTAAGAATTAAAAAATTGAAAATTTAAATATGTTGAAATCTTTCAATTTTTCAAACTTTGAATCATTTAATTTGAAATTACTTTAATCGTATTTTTTACTTCTTCTGCAATTCTTCTTGCTTCGTTCATGTTTTCATTGACAATGGTTACGTGACCCATTTTGCGGAATGGACGAGTTTCACGTTTGCCATATATATATGGCGTTACACCATCAATCGCCATTATTTTTTCGATGTTTTCATAGATTACGTTTCCGCTATACCCTTCGGCACCGACCAAATTTACCATAATTCCGGCAACTTTGCTAGCGGTGTTTCCCAAAGGTAAATCTAGAATCGCACGCAAATGATTTTCAAATTGTGAAGTATAACTGGCTTCGATGCTGTAATGTCCCGAATTGTGTGGTCTTGGCGCGACTTCATTTACAAAAATTTCATCGTTTACCGTTTGAAACATTTCTACTGCCAACAAACCAATATGATTATAGGCGGTTGAAACTTTCAGTGCAATTTCGTTTGCTTTTTTAGCAATATTATCATCAATTCGGGCTGGGCAAATAACATATTCAACCTGATTGGCTTCGGGATGAAATTCCATTTCAACGACAGGATAGGTTTTTACTTCTCCAGATGCGCTTCGGGCAACGATAACTGCCAATTCATTTTTGAATTTTACCATTTGTTCGGCGATACATTCTACATTCGGCAGATTTTCAATATCAGAAATCGAACGAACTACTTTTACACCGTTTCCGTCATAACCAAACTGGGTACATTTCCATACAAAAGGGATTTCAACCAAACCATTTTCAATTTCAGAACGCAATTTGTTTAAGTCACTAAACCGTTTAAAAGCTGCTGTTGGAATTTGATTTTCAATATAAAAATCCTTTTGCACACCTTTGTTCTGAATCAATCGTAAGGTTTTTGGTGATGGAAAAACTTTTAATCCTTGGCTTTCTAATTTATCTAAAGCGTCAAGATTTACATTCTCGATTTCTATGGTTAACAAATTAACTTTTTTTCCAAATTCATAAACCGTATCAAAATTCATTAAATCGCCAATAACGAAATGAGTAGCGCCAAATTGTGATGGAGCTTCTCTGCTTGGATCAAGAATGTAGGTTTGAATATCAAATTTTCGGGTTTCGGCTAATAGCATTTTGCCTAATTGTCCGCCGCCGAGAATTCCTAGTTTAAAATCGGAAGAGAAATAGTTCATTTCGTTGTAGTTGTTGTAGTTGTCGCAAAGATACTATTCAATTGATAATGGACAATTGATAATTGATAATTTTAGTTATAGGCAATCTTAATATTCAGGATTTTTAATGACAAAATCCCGAATACCATTTCGGGAATTAGTGCTTGCGTTGCTTTTGGAGATTCAGTTATAAAAAGGTATATCCATTTTGTAAATATAAAAAATCCATTTTTATTTAACATTTTCACTTCCAAGGTCTAGCTTCTAACTTCCAACTTCTTATCTTTGCACCTTATTTTAAATTTCAAAAAATGATACACCTTCACGACAAAACTTTCGAGCCATTTATTTCTTCAGATGAAATTGATTTTGCAATCAAGAATATGGCTAAACAAATGG
>JAYTGH010000170.1:0-6395 GCA_043733645.1 Flavobacterium sp.
GATTTCTTCGCCTTTAGCCGTTTTTACAAATGCTTTAACGCCTTTACCAGAAGTGTCGATCTTCTCAACCGATGAATTCGTCATTACGGTAATTCCAGCTTTTTTTAACGAACGCTCGAATTGTTTTGAGATATCTTCATCCTCAACCGGCACTACATTTGGCATAAACTCCACTATAGTGACTTCGGTTCCCATTGCGTTATAGAAATGAGCAAATTCAACTCCGATAGCACCCGAACCAACCACAATCATTTTCTTTGGTTGTTCAGGTAATGTCATCGCTTGACGGTAGCCGATTACTTTTACACCATCTTGTGGCAAGTTTGGTAATTCACGCGAGCGCGCTCCAGTAGCGATGATAATATGGTCAGCCGAATATTCGGTAACTTTTTTGTCCTTATCCGTAACATCAACTTTCTTTCCTGGTTTTAGTTTCCCAAAACCATCAATAACGTCGATTTTATTTTTCTTCATCAAGAACTGAACGCCTTTGCTCATGCCGTCGGCAACGTCTCTTGAACGTTTTATTACGGCTGAAAAATCTTTGTCAAATTCTTTGATGGTTAATCCATAATCAGAAGCATGTTTTAGGTAATCAAAAACCTGTGCCGATTTCAGCAATGCTTTCGTTGGAATACAACCCCAGTTAAGGCAGATTCCGCCAAGGTTTTCTTTTTCGATTACGGCTACCTTAAAGCCCAATTGTGAGGCGCGAATAGCAGTAACATAACCGCCCGGACCACTTCCTAAAACAATAATATCGTATTTCATTTTTTTCGTAATTATTTATTTAATGTAAAAAACGCAGTCGCAAAAGCTCGTGTCATATCTATAAAAATTCTTTGATTAATTGAGATTGCGAATTTATGGATTTATTTTGAAAAAAGTATCCAATTCTTTTTCATTCTTAAGCAGTTTATTTATTTCGATAACACCATTTTTGTTGAGGTGAATTGCATTGTAAAAATAATTGGTATTGTTTCGGATGTAAGCTGTATCGATATCTATAAAAGGAATTTTAAGCCTTTCACAAATCAATTTTGGAGCGGCAAAAACTTTTTCATCATAAGCTACTTTGTAAACCGGAGTTTGGATGCAAATTAGTTTGATGTTATTCTTTTTGCATAGTTTATCGAACTCATTCAAAGCCTTTGCAACAGCCGGAATTTCCTCTGATTTAAAATAATGTTTTTTATTGATATCGCTTATTGGCTGTTTAATTGTATCCCATTTTTCATCGTTAAGCTCAAATCCTTCAGGAAAAACATTCGATTTTTTTAAGGTAACACAATCTTCAAAAAGTTGGTATTTAAAGAGTGCGTAAAGTGGAATATATTTTTCGCAGTTATCAAATTTGAAATAATTAACCAAATCACTATTTTCCTTACTCGGAAAAAATGCAAATCTGGAGTAGTTGTTTTTGTTTGTAAAGTTAGTATTGGTTTCAGTATTACCCGGAATAGTTGCTGGATCAAAGTTCAGGATGGCATACTTCGGTGCTTTGTTTTTTGATAAATAATTTTCTAATCTAAGTTGGACAGCTGTCAACTCAGAATGACCATTCATTCCGAGATTTACAGTTTTTAAATGGTATGTCTTTTCGAAAAATCTTGGGTCAAAATGAGCCCTACATCTCGAGCTTCCAAGCAAAACCAAATCAGCATTCACATTTGATGTTGTGTCCCAATTATCATAACCAGTAACCGCTTTATCCTTTATTCTGAACGAAATAAGTAATTGTAAAAGACATATAATGACTATCACAAAGCTTAGAAACAGGAGGCTATTTTTTAGGAACTTTTTCATCATTAGAATTGAAAATAAATAAACTGTTGATTAGAACCAATGCTCGAGTAATAGTAGATTGATACAATCAAAAAGGTATAAAAACTCCATCGTATCAATTTGTTCCAAGTCGTTCCAAAAGATTGAATTGCAAATTGTTTTTCCCTGCCAATCCATTCTGTAATAAAGAAAAACAGCAGGAATAAAAGTAACGGAAGGCTCGTTCCAATTCCGGAGAAATGCGGAATTTTAAACAACGATTTGGAAGCTATTTTATTGATGTATTCCAATGCAGCATGCAAACTTTCAGCTCTGAAAAATATCCATGCAAAAACGGTTAGACCAAATGTTACAGTCATTGCAAATAGTTCCTTCAAAGTAGGTAAATTTCTTCCTTGTGCAACGATGTCCAAATTGGTTCTGTTGGTTTTTAAAAGGATTGAAGGCATTATATACAAAGCATTTAGAAATCCCCAAATAAGGAAAGTCCAATTGGCGCCATGCCAAAAACCACTTACTAAAAAGATGATGAAGGTGTTTCTAATCCGCATCCAGTTTCCGCCCTTACTTCCGCCAAGCGGAATATATAAATAATCTCGAAACCAGGTAGAAAGCGAAATGTGCCAGCGTCGCCAAAACTCGGCAATATCTCTTGAAAAGTAAGGAAAAGCAAAGTTTCTAAATAATTCTATCCCGAACAAACGCGCCGTTCCCAGTGCAATATCTGAATAGCCTGAAAAGTCACAATAGATTTGAAAAGTAAAGAATAAAGCACCCACAATCAGCGTGCTTCCTGAATAGTCTGCCTGATGCAGAAAAATTTCATTGGCAAATTTGGCACAACTATCAGCAATGACTATCTTCTTGAATAATCCCCAAAGTATCTGCCTCAAACCATCAATAGCTTTTGCATAGTCGAAAGTTCTTATGGTTTTTATCTGAGGTAAAAGATGTGTAGCCCGTTCTATTGGTCCGGCAACCAAAAGCGGAAAGAAACTGACAAAAACCGCATAATCAACAAAGTTTTTTTCGGGTTTTATTCGGTCTTTATAAATATCAATTACATACGATAATCCGTGAAAAGTATAGAATGAAATCCCAACGGGCAGAATAATATTTAAAGTAGCCGGATTTATCTGAAAGCCTAAATGATTTGAGGCTTCTGCAAATGATTTGGCAAAGAAATCATAGTATTTAAATACGCCAAGAAAGCCAAGATTGACGATAACACTCAGCCAAAACCAAAATCGTTTCGCACTTTTAGTCGGTGCTGCAGCCATTTTAAATCCGGTGAAATAATCTAAAAACGTAGAAAAAAACAATAAGAAAAGAAATCGATAATCCCAACAAGCATAGAAAAAATAACTAGAAACTAATAACAAAAGATTTTGAACTCTCAGGCTTTTATTGGTCACAAACCAATAGAAAAAAAAGACTATTGGAAGAAAGAGTGCAAAATTTAGTGAATTAAAAAGCATTTGTCAGTTTATGCAGATTTGGACAAATGTAATTAAAATGACTTATTCAATCTCTGCGGCAAACTGCGAATAGTATAATTTTTTATAATAACCATCCGCTTTGTTTATCAATTGCTGATGTGAACCTTGTTCTACAATTTGTCCTTTATCCATCACAATTATTTTGTCGGCATTTATGATTGTTGCCAAACGATGCGCAATTACTATAGATGTTCTCCCTTTAGTAATAGTTTCGGTAGCCTTTTGGATTAATTCTTCACTATAGGTATCAATAGAAGAAGTGGCTTCATCCAAAATCAATATACTCGGATTACTCACATAAGCGCGAAGAAAAGCGATGAGCTGACGTTGCCCAGATGACAACATTATCCCGCGTTCTTTTACGTCATAATCGTAACCACCCGGTAGGCTTTTAATGAATTTGTGAACGCCAATTTCTTTGGCAGCATTAATTACATCTTCTCGGGTAATTTCCGGATTGTTTAGCGTAATGTTGTTGTGAATGGTATCCGCAAAAAGAAAAACATCTTGCAAAACAATGGCAATTTGTTGGCGAAGGCTTTCTAGTGTAAAATCATTTATGTTTTGATCATCAATATAAATTGTACCTGAATTGATTTCGTAAAAGCGATTAAGTAGATTTATTATTGTTGATTTTCCTGCGCCGGTAGCACCAACAATGGCAATGGTTTCTCCAGTATTTACTGTTAGATTGATGCCTTTCAGCACTTCTTCATTGTCAATATAACTGAAACGAACATTTTCAAAACGAATGTTTCCGTGAAAATGACTGGCTGTTTTTGTTCCATCATGCTGAACATCGCTATCGGTATCTAAAATATCAAACACACGATTGGCGGCAATCATCCCCATTTGCATTTCATTGAATTTATCCGCAATTTGACGCAACGGATTGAACAACATACTGATAAACATCGTGTAAGAAAACAAATCGCCAAATGTGGTAAATTTATCTCCATCTAAAATATGAAAACCGCCATAAAGCACAACTGCTCCAAGGGTTAGCGATGAAATAATATCGGCAATAGGGAAGAAGATAGAGTTGTAAAAAATGGTTTTTATCCAGGCTTTATTATGTTTGTTATTGATTTCCTTGAACTTTTCAAATTCAATTTCTTCGCGATTGAAAAGCTGCACTATCTTCATTCCGGTGACACGTTCCTGCACGAAAACATTCATATTGTTAACCTGTGTTCTAACTTCTTCAAAGGCAACCTGCATTTTGCGCTGAAAAATCCGGGTGATGTAAACCAATATTGGCATGGCAATTATCACTATCCATGTCAATCGCCAGTTCATATAAAACATAAAAAGGAGCACAACAACCATTTTCAATAAATCACTGAAAATCATAAACAATCCTTGGCTGAAAATACGTGCGATTTGCTCAATGTCAGAAACAGAGCGGGTCACTAACATTCCAACTGGAGAATTATCAAAATATTTCATTCTGAAACTGAGGATGTGTTTGAATAGTTTTATTCGAATGTCTTTGATGATATCTTGTCCTAACCAATTGGCCCAATAAACAAAATAGAACTGTGATATTGATTCCATAAGCATGACAATTCCCATCAGGCTCACATAAAATAACAGTCCGTGACTGTCTTTTGGTTTTATATAGGCATCTACAGTTTGCTTGAGTAAATAAGGTCGAAGGGCAGCGAAAACAGAAAGTGATATGGCAAACAAAATCACACCATAATACCTGAATTTATAAGGCTTAGTGTATTTTAAAATCCGTTTAAATAAATTAGTATCAAATGCTTTTGCCTGCATAGTCATTGCGAGGAACGAAGCAATCCGTTCCTATGTTAGTGTAAGTTATTTGATATAGTTGTAATCGATTTCAGTTAAATATAACCCATGTGCCGGTACCGAAAATCCGGCCTGACTGCGGTCTTTACTATCAATTATCTTTTCAAAATCGGCTAAACTTATTTTTCCTGTTCCTATGTTTATCATAGTTCCAACAATGGCACGAACCATATTTCGCAAAAACCTATCGGCTGCAATGGTGAAAACTAGTTTGTTTCCGTCTTGTTTTGCTCCGCTTCGAGTCCAATGTGCTTCAAAAATAACACAATTAAAAGTTTTGACATCGGTATTCACTTTTGAAAAACATTCAAAATCGTTATGTTTAAACAGAATTTGACAGGCTTCATTCATTTTATCAATATCCAATGGCAATTGAAACTGATAACTTCCGTCATTTTCAAATACATCTTTCATTGTATGAATATGATATTCATAAGTGCGTTTTGTAGCATCAAACCTCGCATGCGCTTCATCGGCTACTTTTAGGATATTGAAAACAACAATGTCTTTTGGTAAAAATGAATTGAGTTTATGTATTAATTGCGGCGTATCAATTTCGGTTTCGAAATCAAAATGAGCAAACATTTGTTTGGCATGAACACCGGTATCGGTTCTTCCGGCACCAACAATGTCAATATCAGTTTTTAGTAATAACGACAAGGCTTTAGTAAGCGTTTCCTGTACTGAATCGGCTCCAGGTTGATACTGCCAACCGTGATAGTTTGTTCCTTTATACGCTAATTCGATAAAATATCTCAATGTTGAAGGGCCTAAATTTATGAGTGTAAAGGTACAAAGGTTTTTAAATTTGATGTTTAAAGTTTTGATAATTTCATTGATTATATTTGCAACCTCAGAACCTTAATTCCTCAATACCGTAGTACCTTTTACCTTGAAAAAAATCCTTCTTCTTTCCGATACGCACAGCCATATTGATGATACTATTTTAAAGTACGTTCATCAAGCGGATGAAGTATGGCATGCCGGTGATATTGGCGATTTGAAAGTAACAGATACACTAAAGTCTATTAAACCATTGCGGGCAGTTTATGGCAATATCGATGATGATAAAGCGCGAATGGAGTTTCCGTTGCACAATCGTTTTCTTTGTGAAGGTGTCGATGTTTGGATTACGCATATTGGTGGCTATCCTGGTAAATACAATCAAAGTATTCGAAACGAAATCCAAAACAATCCACCCAAGCTATTCATTTGTGGTCATTCGCATATATTAAAAGTGCAGTTTGATAAGACTTTAAACCTTTTACACATGAATCCCGGTGCTTGTGGCAT
>JAYTGH010000171.1:0-16103 GCA_043733645.1 Flavobacterium sp.
TCGGGCAATCATATTCAAGTCAGATTTATCAAAATGATTCAGCTATTTTAAAAATAGAAGCAACAGAAGCATTGAGTGAAGGAGAATATTTTGCAATTATCGAATCTAATTTTAGCACCAAGGCCCTGCCGTTTTTTATTATCAAATAAAAGGATGGCGTTTAAATTCTTTGTTACGATCGAATAAAAAACGATAAGTAACAAGTGTACGGCTTTTGTACGTTCCCAAATTCTCGGCTATTGTAACCATCTTAGGATTAAAGTCACCTATCCACTGCATTTCATAATCGAAATAAATGTTTTCTTTTCGCATCGAAGTTGCACCTTCTAAAATCATATAAGAATCGATACCTTTTCCTTGATGTTCAGGAATAATTCCGAAAACGAGGCCATATATTTTTTTAATATTTCGTTTTTTCAAGAGATAGATAA
This sequence comes from Flavobacterium sp., assembly GCA_043733645.1. GTDB lineage: Bacteria > Bacteroidota > Bacteroidia > Flavobacteriales > Flavobacteriaceae > Flavobacterium. Next base: position 432 of record JAYTGH010000171.1, read on the forward strand.
ATCGTAATTTTTCGAACCATCCAAATTTGCCATTAAATTTTTTAAAGATCTGATTGATGTCGGGTAAGTTTACCCACATTGCTACAGGTTCATTTTTATAATAAACATACCAAATCAATTTTTCATCTATAACGGGCTTCATACTTTTAAAAAAAATCTGAACCTGTTTGAACTCAAGTTCTTTTCCACCACCATGACGAGCCCAAGCCTTATTGTATACAATTCTGAAATCTTCAGCATATTTTTCCAACTTTGATTTTTTCAGATGTTCAGAATGATAATCGGGATCAGCTTTTATTGCTTCATGTCTACTGTGAAACTTAGGACTCAGTTGAGCGTGAACTTTGAGTGAAAAGCAGAACTGGTTGAAATACGGTTGAAAGCCGTAATTTTCAAAGAGCGACTGATAATAGGGTTTGTTATAATTTAATTTGTAGGGTACAGGATCAAAACCATCGATTATGAGACCCCACCAACTGTCGCGCTCCCCAAAATTAATCGGGCCATCCATTGCTTGGATTCCATTTTTTTCCAACCATGCTTTGGCTGTATTGAAAAGCAGATTGGCAGCTTGTTGGTCATTTAGTGATTCAAAAAATCCAATGCCGCCGGTTGGTTGTTCTTCTTTTCTTGACGTCTTTTCATTGATAAAAGCAGCAATACGCCCAATAATAATATTATTCTGATCTTTTAAGAGAAAGCGAATACACTTTCCATGTCTAAAAAATTTATTTTTTTTGGGATCAAAAACTTCCTCAATATCTTTATTGAGAGGACGAATCCAATTCGGGTCGTTATGATAAATAGATAAGGGGAGGAGTAAAAACTCCTTAGCATCACTTTCGCTAACAACTTCAATCACTTGCATTTCAACTAACTGAATACCTTTGGTTATAGTGTTTATCTACCGACAAACATCGGGTAAAAATAGGGGAGAAATTGAATAAAAAAAACCACCGAATGAGTTTCGGTGGTTTAAAATATTTTGAGATTACTATTATTTTCCTGTGATACTTATTTTCTTTTGAAGCTCCAGAACACTTGCTTTGAACTTCTTATCGGTTTCTATCAAGTTGTTCACCGTACGACAAGCGTGAAGCACTGTAGCGTGGTCTTTACCGCCACAATGTGCGCCAATGTTACTCAAAGATGACTTAGTCATGCTTTTAGCGAAATACATTGCAATTTGACGAGCCTGTACAACCTGGCGTTTACGCGTTTTTGACTTAAGCATTTCGATAGGAAGATCAAAATAGTCGCAAACGATTTTCTGGATATAATCGATTGATACTTCATGAGTAGTATTTTTCACGAATTTGTCGATCATCTGTTTTGCTAACTCTAACGTAACAGATTTTTTATTCAAAGAGGCTTGAGCTAAGATTGAAATCAAAGCACCTTCTAGTTCTCTAACATTTGAAGTAATGCTATAAGCGATGTATTCAACTATATCTTTAGGAAGTTCAATTCCATCGATATACATCTTCTTATTTAAAATAGCAATTCTAGTTTCTAAGTCAGGCACTTGAAGGTCAGCTGCAAGGCCCCATTTAAAGCGGCTCAACAAACGTTGCTCCATACCTTGAAGATCTACCGGAGCTTTGTCGGAGGTAAGAATTAATTGTTTACCGGTTTGGTGTAAGTGGTTGAAGACGTGGAAAAATACATCTTGTGTTTTTTCTTTTCCTGCAAAAAACTGGATATCGTCGATAATCAATACATCAATCATCTGATAGAAGTGAACAAAATCATTTTGCTCATTATTTCTAACAGCATCTATAAATTGATGAGTAAATTTTTCAGAAGAAACGTAAAGAACTGTTTTACCGGGGTGTGCATTTTTAATTTCAATACCGATAGAGTGGGCAAGATGAGTTTTTCCCATACCAACACCGCCATAAATTAAAAGTGGATTAAAAGAAGTACCACCTGGTTTGTTAGCAACGGCATAACCGGCAGAGCGAGCTAAGCGATTACAATCACCTTCAATAAAATTTTCAAAAGTGTAGTTTGGGTTTAGTTGCGATTCTACATTTACCTTTTTTAAACCCGGTATAATGAATGGGTTACGAATGGTATTTGCAGTAGAATTATTCATCGGAACATTCACAGGAGAATTTTTTAATTCTGCGTGAGAGCGCGTTGGGATCTTTACAGTGTATTGCTTTGAATCCGCCGTAGCGTGCTCCATTACAATGCTGTATTCAAGTCTACCTTCAGTACCTAATTGCTGACGGATTGTTTTTCTTAGCAGCGTGATGTAATGCTCTTCTAACCATTCATAAAAGAACTGGCTAGGAACTTCAATTGTCAACACTTTAAGGTCGAGTTTAATCGGTTTGATTGGCTCGAACCAAGTTTTGAAGCTTTGAGGGCTAACATTGTCTTTAATGATCTGGAGGCATTTGTTCCAAACGCTTTCGCAAGTCTTTTCGATAGTTGTGGTTTTCAAGAAAAAAATTTGTTGGTTAAATGGTTTGTATGGTGATGTTCTTCGTTGTTCAATCGTGGTTGAGAATTCAAATGTCTCATTATTTATTACAACAACAAATATTCTGTAAAAAAAAATAAAAACAAAATTAAACTCCTATTGTATTTTCACTAATTTTTACAGTAGATGCTATTGAATCTTTTTTACTTTTCTTGTGATCAAAGTAATAATCTATTCGTCCCAATTTAATTCCCGCCCATCCGACTTGAGCTACTAAAACTTCTCTGTTCGATTTATTCATGAGCTGAGAAGGTTCATCGAGAAACGTGTGTGTATGCCCGCCAATAATTAGGTCAATATAATCTGTTTCACTTGCTAAAACAACATCAGAAACTTTTTTATCGCTGTACTTATATCCTAAATGCGATAAACAAATGATCAAATCACACTTTTCATTTTTTTTCAGGTGAGAAGATACTCTTTTTGCATGGATAATCGGGTCATTATAACTAATATTTCCGGTTAATTTTGGATCGACCAATCCATGCAGTTCAATTCCAATTCCAAAGACTCCAATTTTTAATCCTCCTTTATTAAATATTTTATACTCACTAACTTTATTTTCTAAAAGTGTATTTGAAAAAGTATAATTAGCATTTAGAAACGGAAAATTCATATGAGGCATTTGTTTAACCAACCCTTCTATTCCATTGTCAAAATCATGGTTGCCCAAAGTGGATGCATCATAGCCCATTTCACTCATAAACTTGAATTCCAGTTCGCCGCCATATAAATTAAAGTAAGGTGTTCCTTGAAAAATATCACCGGCATCTAGCAGCAGTACATTCTTTTCTTGTGCTCTAATCTTTTTAATAATAGCTGAACGCCTTGCAACTCCTCCCATACCGGGATATTTTGGATCGTTTTCAGGAAAGGGGTCAATACGCGAATGAACATCATTGGTATGAAGAATAGTTAGCTTCGTAAGTTCATTTTTTGCAAGCAAGTCTAACGGTAGTGAGCTTAATCCTGCCAAGGCCATGCTTCCAAAAACCGTTTTAATGAATACTCTTCTATTTGTCATGGATCATCCTCCCGTCGATCTCAGTTGAAATTTGTTTATTCTTTTTTGTTTGTTCCTCAAGATAAAAAATTAGTGCATCTCTAACTTTTAGCGAAACACTTTGTCGAGGAAGTCCGATAAAAAAATTAAATGAATCACCACCATTCGCTAAATAATCGGATGTTAAAACCCTATATGTTTTTGTTGAATCAAAAGGAGAGTTGTTTATTAGAACATTCGTTACCATAGAATCTCTAAAGTGCATTTGAAGCCCTGAAACTGGCGCCCCTCCTTTGGAAGCGATGAAGTTATAAATTTTTTTCACATCATTACCATTTACTGTCAAAATTACAAGTTCATTTTCAAAAGGCATTAATTCAAAAACATCGCCACGTGTAATTTGTCCTTGTGGCAATGGCCGTCTTAATCCTCCATTATTAAAAACTGCAAAATCAGGACTGGTTCCTTTTACGTTTGCCGAAAACATACAGGCGTCGGCAAGAAAATTTCCTAAGCGACTTTCGGGTAATCCTTTTTCCAAAGAATGAGTACTATATGCCAATACTTGATTCATGGTTACATTCATTTTCTCTCTATAAGGATCTATTTCTTTTTCGAGCGATGAATCAATGTCAGTAAAAGAAGTGTCAGTAAATTTATATTGTGAGGATGAGTTTTTTGTAACTACGAATGGGCTTCTACAAGAAACAAAAAGCACAGATACAAAAAATAACGATTGCAAATACTTTGTCATTAATTTTTATTATAATTGAGTAACAATAATAAATAAAATTGGTTCGATTTGTAACTTCACAGCAAAAAAAATAATGATCAAAAGCGAAACTCAGATTAGAGTAAGGTATGCAGAAACAGATCAGATGGCATACGTTTATTATGGTAATTATGCAATTTACTTTGAAGTAGCAAGAGTAGAGTTACTTCGACAACTAGGATTTACCTATAAAAAACTGGAAGAAGAGGGTGTTATGTTGCCTGTTCTCGATTTTTCAATTAAATATATTAGACCTGCATTTTATGATGATCTCTTAACAATCAAAACCACTATTTCAGAACTTCCAACTACACGAATTAAATTTTCGTATGAAACGTTTAATGAAGCCGGAACTCTCTTAAACAAAGCGGAGACGAGCTTAGTCTTTATTAGCAAAACAACGAATAAGCCAATTCAAATTCCTCCACATATGAAAGAGGCTTTTAGCTGGTAATTTATTCCAACGAATAACTTCAGAGTAACGATATATCTGTATAATCTGGATAAAAATTTGAAGTAGGTTTTTGTTAAAGCTTGTTTAGAAGAAATTGATACAAAGCAACCATACTTTCTATGTCTTTTTTGTTTACTTTTTCATCAGGCGAATGTACATTCTCTTCTGCTGCACCTATAAAACACCAATCAATTGGTAGTGCTTGTTTCTGCAACTCTGTACCGTCACTTCCGCCTGAACCTTCAACTTCCAACTGAAATTTAACTCCCGACTCTTTTGCTAACTCAACAATCTGATCAATATATTTTCTCCGAGGAATTCCAATATCTCTCATTGAAATTACAACTCCCTCTCCCGGACGAACACCTTCGGTAATCCAAGTGATATCGCTTATCAATGCTTTTCGAATATCATATTTCTCAAAAAGGAATTTGGAAAGATAGCCAACACTTCCACCGCCGTGTTCTTCCCAACAAGAAAAAACAATTGCTCCGTTTTTAAGCGTCTCACATAATTGAAGAGCGTTCCATACCCCCAATCGATTATCCATGTAACAACACTGAACACTCGTTTCATCTTCTCGCCAGTGATGTTTAAAGGAAAGGTCAGTTCCTCTTTCTATATTTCTATTCAACTCGTAGGTAAGTGTTCCTTCTTCGTCTTTTTTAAGCACACATTCAATTTTCCCTATACTGTCTTCTCCGCTTAATAAATAGCCGTCTTCAGTCCTTGGGCCTCCAACTTTTACCAACTGATTATTGTATCTTACTGTAAATCCAATATTATCTATATGTGCATAAACAGCAGTTGTTGGTTTTCCAAAAACTAAAATTATGCAGTCTTGAAAATCGGATCCTGCATACACTTTTGGTTGCACCAACCAGTTTCTACTGTTTTTAGAAATATAGTTTAATAAGAAGTCGGTCATTTGCGACTCATTCCCCGAGGGAGCATGAATGGAACAAAGCGTTTTTAATAATTCGGTATTCATAGTTTGTTTCTTAACTGATTAATTTCTATAAATAGTAATGAGATCGTCACCTAAAGCATATTTTTCTGAAGATATCCCTGAAAAGACTGGGGAAGATAATCCTTTACTTATCAAATGTGGCGAAGTTATAACTCGTATTTCATCCCATAAATTTAAGTCGATAAATTGCTGGATCAAGTTCTTTCCACCTTCAACAAAGATGGATAAAATTTGATGGTGATAGAGTATAGATAAGAGTTCCTGAATAAAATTTCCGGTAAACGAACATTTTATATAGCGAATGAGATCGTGCTCTTCGTTTTTAAGCTGATTAAATACCCATGTCGGCGATTCTTTACTATAGATATTATGGCTCAAAGGAATTTTCAAGTCTTTATCAATTAGAATTCTAATGGGATTTTCGCCTGTAAAATTCCTTACAGTGAGCGAAGGATTATCTATAAGTGCAGTGTTTGTACCAACTACAATTACTTGTTCTTCACTTCTCCATTGGTGAACGAGTTGATCGCTAAGAACATTGCTAATTTTTCGATTATCACTAGCTGGAATTTCGTGGGCTATAAATCCATCTTTTGATTCGGCAAATTTAATAATAATGTACGGCCGCTTATTTTGGTGAAAAGTGAAAAAGCGTTTATTCAATTCTGCTCCTTCATTTGTAAGTACATCAGAAACAACGTCTACTGAATTATTTTTCAGTTTCTCTATTCCTCTCCCTGCAACTAACGGATTGGGGTCTTGGTTGCAAATGACAACATGTTTAATTTTTTTTTCTAAGATTAAATCGTTGCATGGTGGAGTTTTACCAAAATGCGAGCAAGGTTCTAGGTTAACATACAAAGTAGATTGTTCGAAAAGGTAATCAAATCCTTTAGCAATTGCGTCGTTAATTGCAAGAACTTCTGCATGTGGTCCACCATAAACCGAATGATATCCTTCACCAATTATTTTATTATCGCATACAATTACACATCCGACCATTGGATTAGGAGCAACTTTTCGAATTCCATTTGCGGCAAGAAAAAGACAGCGGCGAATATATAAATCGTGTTGCATAAATTTGATGAGGGGTGACGAAGTTAATCATTATGTCCAATCTTTTCCAAAAAAATAATCTTCTTTATTGGAACGATATTTCGTGATTTTTTAGAATGAAAATGGCTAACTTGCACCTGAATTTATCTATGAAAGTTTCCGAATTTCAACAAAGTTTTAAAAGTACTCTAGCAAGCCTTTATTCTGAAGGTGAGCTGCAGCAATTATTGTTTATGGTATTGGAGGATGTATGTAATTTTAATCGAATAGACATCAACACAAAGAAAAATGAATTGTTAGATTATGCTCAGACTTTCAAAGTAATTTCTATACTTGAAGAATTAGAAAAGGGAATACCTATTCAATACATTCTTGGCTATGCGTGGTTCGATAATTTGAAATTGATCGTTTCTCCGGACGTACTTATACCTCGACAGGAAACGGAAGAAATTGTTCATTGGGTTTATAATGAAAATAAAATGATGAAGCCAATTATTTTGGATCTGTGTACAGGAAGTGGATGCATTGCCTTAGCTCTCAAAAATCGATTGAAAGATGCACTCGTTTACGGTTATGACATTTCTAAAGAAGCTCTGAAAATTGCAAGGAAGAATAGTTTGGATTTAAATTTGGCGGTTGATTTTTTTGAAGAAGATCTTTTAAAAATGGAATCGCTTCGAGTTGATTCGGATATCATTATTAGTAATCCACCTTATGTTCGTCATTCCGAAAAAAACGTAATGAACGATTTAGTAGTTAAACAAGAACCACATCTTGCACTTTTTGTCAAAGATGATAACCCGTTAATTTTCTATAAAGCGATCGCCGGCTTAGCTCAAAAGTCATTGAGAGTTGGAGGATTATTATTTTTGGAAATCAATGAAGCGTTAGCAGAAGAAACACTTGGAGTCTTATCAGACTCTGGTTTTATAGGATGTGAATTAAGAAAAGATTTGAATGACCGAAATAGAATGATAAAAGCCGTAAAATAAAGACAAAAATGTTTTAGTACTTTTGATGTTTCAGTAAGTGCGAAATTCTAAACCAATAACAAATAGTAATCAATTTTTGTATGAAAAGCGAATCAGCCATTCATAATAGAGTAGTGCAGTTGAGTAAAATCATTGACGATCATAACTACAACTATTATGTATTGGCAAAACCTACCATTAGCGATTACGATTTTGATATGCTTTTGGAAGAATTGATAAAATTAGAAAAGGAAAATCCTGAATTTGCATTTGCAGATTCACCTACTCAACGTGTTGGTGGAACTGTTACCAAAGAATTTCAAGCAGTAAAGCATAAATACCCGATGCTTTCATTGGGAAATACGTATTCCGAAGATGATTTAAAAGCATTCGATGAGCGGATAATAAAAGTTCTAGAAACAAATTATGAATATGTATGCGAACTAAAATTTGATGGGGTTGCAATAGGTCTTACATATATCGATGGAAAGTTAGTGCGTGCCGTAACTAGAGGCGACGGAGTACAAGGTGATGACGTAACGGCGAATGTAAAAACGATTGGTTCTGTTCCTTTAAAATTGCGTGGATCAGATTACCCGGCAGAGTTCGAAATAAGAGGTGAAATATTTTTGCCTCGATCATCCTTCAGCAAAATAAACGAAGAGTTTGAAGCACAGCTTACGGAAGATGGCTATAGTGCAGAGGAAATTGCCGACCGGTTATTAAAGAATCCGAGGAATGCAGCAGCAGGCACAATTAAAATGCAAGATTCAGGAGTCGTAGCCAAACGCGGTCTCGATTGTATATTGTACGCAATGTATGGAGAGTTGCTTCATTTCGAAACTCATTTCAAATCGCTAGAAGTAGCAGAGAAATGGGGATTTAAGATAAGCCACCATTCAGAAAGATGTAACACGATAGATGATGTAATTCGTTTCTTGAAAAAATGGGAGCAAAAAAGATTTGATCTGCCCTATGATACAGATGGAGTGGTTATAAAAATTAATTCATTCGATCAACAAAACGAATTAGGCTTCACTGCTAAATCGCCTCGATGGGCGATTGCCTACAAATACAAAGCAGAAAGTGCCTCCACAATTTTAGAATCAATTTCTTATCAAGTAGGGAGAACAGGTGCAATTACGCCGGTGGCTAATTTGAAAGCGGTTCACTTAGCGGGATCAACAGTTAGAAGAGCCACATTACACAATGCCGATCAAATTGAAAAATTAGATTTAAGAATTGGAGATAACGTTCAAGTTGAAAAGGGTGGAGATGTGATTCCTAAAATTACAGGAGTTGATCTCACTAAAAGAAAACAAAACTCAGTTCCGACAACTTATATAACACATTGTCCGTTTTGCAATTCGCTTCTTGAAAGAAAAGAAGGTGAAGCAAATCATTATTGCCCGAATTATTCCGGTTGCCCGCCACAAATTAAGGGTCGTATAGAACATTTCATTAGTCGTAAAGCGATGAACATTGATAGCTTGGGTGAAGGGAAGGTAGAAATGCTTTTTGACAATGCACTTATAAAAGATCCATCCGATTTGTACAGGCTGAATTATGAAAACTTAATAGGTTTGGAAAAAGTGATCGATGATGAAAACGGCAAGACGAAGAAAATTTCTTTTCAAGAAAAAACTGTTCAGAATATTTTGAATGGAATTAAAGAATCATTATCAGTTCCGTTTGAAAGAGTACTGTATGCAATTGGAATAAGATATGTAGGTGAAACGGTAGCAAAGAAATTAGCATACCACTTTAATTCGATTGAAGAAATTGCAAAGGCGAGTTATGAAGAATTAGTAAAAGCCGATGAAATTGGTGAAAAGATAGCAGAGAGTATTCTTGATTTTTTCAGAGATAAAACCAATGAAAGTATCATTGAACAGTTGAAAAGTGCGGGCTTACAAATGGAAATAGCAGCAGATTCAATTCCGGAAAAGAAAAGTGACCGTTTTGAAGGGCTTTCATTTGTAGTTTCAGGTACTTTCAGTACATTCAGCCGCGATGAGCTGAAAAATTTGATTGAACAGCATGGGGGGAAGAATGTAAGTGGAGTTTCTGCTAAAACATCTTTCTTGCTTGCAGGTGAAAAAGCAGGGGATTCAAAAATGGAAAAAGCGTTGAAGCTGAATGTAAAAGTGATCAGTGAAGATGATTTTGTTAAAATGGTAGAAGACAAATGATGTTAAATAAAGCTATAAGATCAAGACTGGGTAAAATTCATTTTATGAAAGAACTGAAAAAAGTTCGACGTAAAAGAGAGGTGGTTAGTTTTGATGAGGCGAATAAAATTGGTTTGTTGTATGATGCAACTGATGAAAAAGATTTTGAAGCTGTAAAAGGCTACGTAAAGTCGATCCGTACCAATTTTAAAAAAGATATTTTAGCAATGGGTTTTGTAGATAAAAAAGAATTACCTCAAGCTCAATTTGCACAATATGGATTAGATTTTTTTACAAAGAAAGATCTGAACTTTAAAATGATTCCGGTAAATCCGATCGTTCAAAATTTTATTGATGCTAAATTTGACATCCTCATAAATTTGAATTCAGGAAAATGTTTTCCTTTGTATTATATTTCTGCAATGTCGAACGCGCGCTTTCGCGTTGGTCGTTATTTGCGCAGCGCTGTTGATTCGTACGATATGATGGTGGAAATAAAAGGAGACCCGGGTATAAAAACGGTCATTCAAGAAATCGAACATTTTTTAAAAGTAATTAAGAAAACAGAATGAATTTAAATAAGTTGAAGGGTACCGGTGTAGCATTGGTGACTCCATTCCATAAAGATGGAAGTATAGATTTCAAATCGTTCAGAAAATTAATTGATCGTTGCATAGATGGTAAAGTTGAATATTTAGTTCCGCTTGGAACTACCGGTGAAGCAGCTACCTTGAGTCAAAATGAACGTAGAGCTATTTTAGATTTTGTAGTTGAGATAAATGATAAACGAGTTCCTATTGTTTTAGGTTTGGGAGGAAACAATACGCAAGAAATACTAACGACTTTAGAAGAATGCGATTTTGATGGAGTAGATGCAATATTGTCTGTTTCTCCTTACTATAATCGTCCTTCACAGAAAGGAATATTCCAGCATTATAAAATGATAGGTAATAATTGCCCTATACCGGTACTACTTTACAATGTGCCGGCAAGAACAGGAAGTAATATGGATTCGGAAACCATTTTGCAATTAGCACATGAGGTGAAAAACATTGTTGGAATTAAAGAAGCATCTGGAAATTTAGAAAAGGCAATGCACATCATCAAAAATAAACCAAAAGATTTTTTAGTGATCTGTGGTGACGATCTGCTTTCTCTTCCACTTATTGCCTGTGGTGCCGAAGGTGCTATTTCTGTCATTGCAAATGCCTACCCAAAAGATTATTCAGAGATGGTGCGCTTGGCACTCGACCAAAATTTTGATAAGTCAAGAAAACTGCATTATAAATTGCTTGATATAACACACGCCATTTTTGTAGATGGAAATCCTTCCGGGATAAAAGGTTTGCTAACAGCAATGAATATTTGTACGGAGAATGTTCGATTACCATTGATGGCTGTCAGCAAATCGATAATAAACAAATTCGATACTATGCTTTAGAAATTTGACTACAAAAAAGGGAAGGCGAACAATTCGTCTTCCCTTTTTTTTGCAATTTATTTTCTTAATAAATTACATAAGGAATAACTCCTCTAATACCCATGTCAACAACAGTATCCATAGGTAATTCAAAAACATTATCGCTGGCTGCATCTGTCCATTCAAAACTATTATTTACTGAAAGGGAAACATTAATTACTATATTTTTTGTTTCGTTTCCGGTAATAATCAATGGCTGATCGAAAGCTCCTGTTACCACACATGATCCTGCAGGAATTGGAGAAGTGGCGCTCAACGGATTTGGTACAGTAGTTCCAGGAGCTTGTCCTTGATACACCTGATTAAATCCGAGCGTATCTATTTCAAATGCCCAATAGCCTTGCAAACGATTGGCATTTACAACTACATCTTGATTGCGAGGATAGAAATGACTGATATAAGTATTGAATCCTATGAATGATGCAATTGTTCCAGTTAAATTGTATCCGGATGTTCTAAGTTTTATCGTGTAGTTTTGATAAGCCAAAGAGATACGTAACCATTTGTATGTTCCTGCTGCAATATTTTTCAAAGGCACGGTTAAAAAAGATTGACCTTCGCCGGCATTAACAGATTTAGAAAAATCGATTGCAAGATCGCCACCCATCATTGTTTCAGGGGCGCGGTACAGAACTTTTCCTCCTCCCAACAATGTTAGGCTATCAGGTGCAAGCTCAACATAATGAGAACTCATCAGATTAAAGTGCGGCGATTGCGCTCCATGGCCGGCAGGAATTCTTGTTGGTTGTCCGAAATTATTTAAACGTACCTGCGTGCTGTCGAAATGATATTTGAAGACTAGGTTATAAGTTGGTGTCGTAGCCACTTCATCCTCTTTCTTTTTACATGAAAAAAGAAGAGACATGAAAGCGATACTTGTTATTAGTAGGGCAAATTTATTTTTCATTTACCAAAGATAGAAAAATGAGGTTAAAAACAATGAGATTCAACGCATTCAATATAAATTCATTAGGCGGTATGGGGAATCCGTTTATATTTGCCGTTCAAATAATAACTCAAAATGAAAAAAGCACTATTTGCATTCATCATGATCGCTTTTGTTGGTAGATTGGAAGCTCAAATAACAATAACGACTGCCGACTTAACTCATTCAGGCGATATCTATACAGTGAGTACCGGCTCAGCATTCACAGGAATGGATGTTACATTAACAGGTTCTAACTACAATTGGGATTATTCATTATTGAATTTTGTTTCGCAAACTAGAGACACAATATTTGCCGAAACGGCGACCAGCTCGTTGCTTTCGCTTTATTATATTAATAGTGGCTTTAATGCAAATCGTTCTAATCAAGCCACGCATGGAACAGGAGCAACAGTTGGAACAATAAATATAAGTGATGTATGGAATTTTTATTACAACAGTAGCGCATCTTTCAATCAGCCCGGTTTTGGAGCTATTGTGAATGGCGCACCATTACCTATAGCATATACTTCGAGAGATATTATTTATCCATTCCCTCTAACAAGTACATCGACGAATACATCAAGTTTTGGTTATTCAATCGATCTTACTACTACACTTGGAATTTATTACGGAGTTCGTAAAGTTCGCACTAACGAAGTTGATGGCTGGGGAAGCGTTACAACACCGTATGGAACATTCAATTCTCTCAGAGTAAAATCTACCATTGTTGAAGTAGATAGTTTTTATGTTGATTCTCTCCATTTTGGCTTTAATGCACCTGCTATTACAACAATTGAATACAAATGGTTGGCGAGTGGAAAAGGAATTCCTGTACTTCAAATTAATACGAGTGTAGGAGGAGTGGTGAGTCAAATTACCTATAGAGATACACTAAATACAACGAGCGTAGCACAAGTGCCGACTTTCAATCAAGAGCTACAAGTTTTCCCGAACCCTTCCAATGGTAACCAAACATTTAGTAAAATGAATTTGGAAAGAGCCTCAGATTTGAAATTTGAAATTTACTCGATCGATGGAAAATTGATTTCAACGGAAAGCGTAAGAGCTGCCAATGGACTTTTTATGCATCCGTTAAATTTTGATAAAAATAATTTGGTGAATGGCGAATATCTTTTAAAAGTTACTTCTGAAAATGGGACATCTAAGGTCAAGCAATTTACTATTGCTAGGCAATAAGAAAGATTATCAGGAGAAAATTGATTAGAAAATTATAGCACCTAATTTGTTCAAACAGCACTTGAACAAGTTATTTTGTTTTAATCATTTTTAATGCTGTAACAGCTGCTTCAACACCTTTGTTACCATGCTTCCCGCTGCTTGGCGGAATCTTTAGCGTCAATTTTTCCGTGAATCACCTAACGCATGTAGTAGCGAGATTCCGCCGATCTCAACGTACACCCTTTCTTTCTTATACGTAAAACAAATCTATTGCAAACTATGCAAATTGATCACAGACACTTTCACCGGACCGGTCTGTCCCGAATAATCTTTTGCGCTGCTATATAAATAATCTTCCGGACGGCCAACCAAACCTGCTTCGACCGGATTATTATGAATGTATTGAATCTTTGAAAGTGTAAACTTCGGACTATAGACTTCTTCTGCGTGGTTGTTGTATTGCCAAACTTGATGTGTTGATTTTTTCTTTTGCTTTGCTCCGCCTGCACTAAAAATTTCCAACACCCAATCCTTTCGACTCTCAGTTGTGGTTTTGAAATCTTTGATCAACATAGAAGAGGTAAACTTTTTAAAATCGCGAACAATGTTACTTAGATCAAAATTCTTTGCTCTGGGAATCATGTGCAAATGACTTGACATAATTACGTATGCAAAAATCTCCAGTCCCTTTTTGTCGACACAATAATTTAAACTGTCGCAGATGATTTGTTTGTGCTCTCTTCGCATCAAGGCATCGACCCACTCTACGGCGGTCATAGTTAGAAAATAAGCGGCTTCTTGTTTGTGAATTTGATAGGCATAGGGCATTGGACAAATTTAAGATCCTAGTCATGTTTTATACAACCAATAAAAGAAGGGTAATTAAATGGTTGGCTTCCTATTGAAATGTTTTCTATTTTCGTTTGAAGAATGAAAAATTGTTTCATTGAAAAGACTGTTTCGCCAATTCCCGGCGGACTCTCGCTGAGGCTTGGTTATGGAAAGTGCGGAAAGATTGACGCTAAAGAAATCGCCGAGCGGAAAAAATAAACTGGAGTTACGTTAGAATGTTGGCTACGGGAAGTATTAAGATGCTTACTTTATTTTAATCATTTTTAATGCAGTAACTGCTGCCTCTACACCTTTGTTACCATGTTTCCCGCCTGCACGGTCGAGTGCTTGTTCCATATTTTGTGGAGTGAGAACTCCGAAAATTACAGGTAGCGAATGAGTTATATTCAATTGCATAATACCATTTGCTATAGCATCGCAAATAAAATCAAAGTGACGAGTTTCACCCTGAATTACGCAGCCCAAACAAATCACAGCGTCCGGTCGTTCATTTTCAATGGCCCACTTTGCACCTAAAACCAATTCAAAACTTCCGGGAACATTTTTACGGATAATATTTTCTTTGTTACAACCGGAATCGATCAACGTTTGATAACATGCAGCGTAGAGTGATTCGGTGATCATTTCATTCCATTCCGAAACAACAATAGATATTCTTGCGCCTGAACCATCAGGCAAAAAATTTATCGCAGAAAGATTTTGATCGAAAGACGACATAATGTAGTTTAAAAAAGAAAACCGGGTGAATAACCCGGTTTAACAATTATTTAGAAATCATTGCATCGGCACGTGCAATGTATTTATCAACTTGCGTACCTTCGTTTGAAGTAGGATAATCTTTTTTGATTCGTTCGTAAGCTGATTTAGCAGCTGACCAATCACCTTTAACTTCGTTTGCTATTCCTAATTTCATAAGCATTATAGGAGTGCTAAAGGAGTTAGGTTGTTCTTTAGAAGCCTTCTCATAAAATGAAATGGCGTCGTCCGATTTCTTGAGTTCACTATAAGCATCACCAATAGCACCATATGCTAATGATCCTGTCATTTCATCTTTTGCAGTGTAGCTTTTTAGCGATTCGATTGCTTTGTCGTATTCTTTATTTTTCAAATAAGCCACACCGAGGTAGTAACGTGCTAAATTTCCTGATTGAGAAACACTATAGTCGGCCACAATTTCTTCCAGGCCAGGATTTTTTCCATCACCATTTATTGCTAGCTTAATAGAATCAGCAAACAGATATTGCTCGGCATGAAATAGAACTTGCTCAGCTTCTTTTTCTTTGTTAGCTACATACACATTTTGGTAAAATATGTACCCACCAATTGCTACTACTAAAGCACCAAT
>JAYTGH010000172.1:0-6381 GCA_043733645.1 Flavobacterium sp.
GCAATTATAAAGATGTTATCAATGCTTAAGGACAACTCAATAAGATAACCGGTTATGTATTTTATCGTTGCTTCGGAAGGTTTAATTCCCGTTGGGTTCGCAATGCATTTGTTACCGTATAACAAATTTACAATGCCTGAAAAAGCAAAGGACAAAGCAACCCAGATTCCAGTCCAAATCCCGGCTTCTTTTGAGCTAATGATATGGGGCGTTTTATTGAAAACACCTAAATCCAGGGCCAGGAAAACAAAAATAGTGGCTAGAAATACAATCCAAACAATCATGAGATATGGTTTAACTTATACAAATATACTCGATTGTATTTTTTAAGATTATTATTTAACGAATTAATAAGTTTTTACTAAAATAAATATTATATTATTTAACCCTATAAAAAATAGGGTATAATTATTTTTTAATTAAAATATTTTTATATTTGCATCAAATTATTAGGGTATAATATTAAAAAAATTAAAATTTATGTCGACTTTACGTTTCCAAGCATTAAAAGATGCATCAGGTAGAAAACCTGTAAAATTTGAAGAGGCCGGAAGAAAATCAGACCTTTTCGGTTCAAATGTGTTTAATGATAAAGCAATGAAGCAGTTCTTGACTGCAGATGCTCACAAAGGAGTAAAAGATGCTGTGCAGCACGGAACTAAAATTGACAGAAAGCTTGCTGATTATATAGCAATGGGAATGAAAGAATGGGCTTTGTCAAAAGGCGTAACGCATTATACACACTGGTTTCAACCATTAACCGGAACTACCGCTGAAAAACATGATGCTTTCTTCGAAACATCTTATGATGGTTCAGATCCAGTTGAAAAATTTGGAGGTGGACAATTAGTTCAGCAAGAACCGGATGCTTCTTCTTTCCCAAATGGTGGAATCAGAAATACATTCGAAGCGCGTGGATACACCGCTTGGGATCCAACATCGCCTGCATTTATTTTTGGTACTACTTTATGTATTCCAACGGTTTTCATCTCATATACTGGAGAAGCCTTAGATTATAAAACGCCATTGTTAAGGGCATTAAATGCTGTTGATGAAGCAGCAACAGATGTTTGTAAATACTTTGATAAAAACGTTAAAAAGGTTACGGCCACTTTAGGTTGGGAGCAAGAATACTTTTTGGTAGATGCTTCTTTGGCTAATTCCCGACCAGATATCGTTATGACCGGAAGAACTTTATTAGGTCATACTTCTGCAAAAGGACAACAATTAGATGATCATTACTTCGGTTCAATTCCTTCAAGAGCTTTGAATTATATGAGAGAATTGGAAGAAGAATGTATGTTGCTTGGAATTCCGGTGAAAACACGTCATAATGAAGTAGCACCTAACCAATTTGAGTTGGCTCCAATTTTTGAAGAAACTAATCTAGCCGTTGACCACAATTCATTGTTGATGGATGTAATGTCAAAAGTGGGCGAACGGCATGATTTTAAAGTGCTGTTTCACGAAAAACCTTTTCAAGGAGTAAACGGTTCAGGAAAACATAATAACTGGTCAATGGCAACAGATACTGGTGTGAATTTATTATCTCCAGGAAAAACGCCAATGAGTAATTTACAATTCTTATCGTTTTTTATCAATACGATTAAAGCGGTAAACGAATATGAAGAATTACTTCGCGCAGCCATTGCAACAGCAAGTAATGACCATAGGTTGGGAGCAAACGAAGCACCGCCCGCCATTATTTCAGTTTTTATCGGGCAACAATTAACAAAAGTTTTGGCTGAATTAGAAGGTGTAACCAAAGGGAAATTATCTCCGGAAGAAAAAACAGATTTAAAGTTGAATGTAGTTGGTAAAATTCCGGAAGTAATTTTGGATAATACCGACAGAAACAGAACTTCGCCTTTTGCTTTCACTGGAAATAAATTTGAATTCCGCGCTGTAGGTTCTTCTGCTAACTGTGCTAATGCCATGACAACTTTAAATTCTATTGTGGCTAAACAATTAAAAGATTTCAAAAAAGAAGTGGATACTTTAATCGAGAAAAAAGATTTAAAGAAAGATGAAGCAATTTTTAACGTATTAAGAGAATATATTAAAGAAACAAAAAACATCCTTTTTGAAGGTGACGGTTATAGTGAGGCTTGGGAAAAAGAAGCAAAAAAACGTGGATTGAGCAATCATAAAACAACACCAACTGCTTTGAAAGCTAAAGTTTCTAAAAAAGCGCTAGACTTATTCAAGGATTTGAATGTCATGAACCACATTGAAGTAGAAGCGCGTTACGAAATCGAATTGGAAGAATACACTAAGAAAATCCAAATAGAAGGAAGAGTTCTTGGAGATATCGCGCGCAATCATGTTATTCCAACTGCCATTCGTTATCAAAATACATTAATCGAAAACGTACGTGGTTTAAAAGATATCTTCGGTGCAGCCTTTGAGAAAGTGGCTAAAGAACAAATTTCAATTATCAAGGAAATTTCAGCTCATATAGAAGGAATTAATACCAATGTTGAAGCCATGACCGAAGCACGTAAAAAAGCAAATGCTTTAACCGATGCTCAAAAAATGGCAGAAATGTATTGTAATAAAGTAAAACCATACTTCGAAGTTATAAGGGAACACGCGGATAAATTAGAACTTGTGGTTGATGATGAAATTTGGACGTTGACGAAATACAGAGAATTATTATTTACCAGATAATATAATTTGTAGTTATTCCCGCTGTTCGCTATATCTTTTTTGTTTGCCACCCTGAGCGCAGTCGAAGGGTTTTTTCTAAAACAAAAAAGAATGCCGCTTCCATCGGGGCTAAAAAAATCCTGTTCATTGAGCGGGATTTTTTTTGACCGTCAAAAAAGGGAAAACCATTAATTGTTTATTAAATGTAATTATTTTCTAGATATTATTGGCTTTATTTTTGATTAGACAAAACAATTTTGCGTAACTTTCGATTGTTTTTAAACCTATGAAAACCTATTTAAGCTTCTTTTCCCTTTTAGTTTCAATGGTCGTTTGCCATGCTCAAGAAAAACTTACTGTCTATTTTGACAGCAATAAGTTTGAATTAAATAGCCTTGAAAACACAAAACTAAACACCTGGATTTCAGAAAATAAAAACAATAAAATTGTCGCCATTCATGGCTTTACAGATGAAGATGGAACCAATGGTTTCAATGATACTTTAGCTCAGAAAAGAGTAAACTTTATTTTTAATACTGTCAAAAATCAAATCAAAATCAGAGAAGATTTTAAGACCAGAAGCTTTGGTGAAAACTTTACACAATCTAAGGACAAAGCTGAAAATCGCCGGGTAATCATTTATTATATCTTAGAAAAAGATCTGCCTCGCGAAGATGAGATCCTCGGAATTAAAAAGGAAATCGTCGAAGCAAAACCCAAGCCTGAAATAGTTTACCCCGAGAAATTAGTCTTTGAAAATCCAAACGGAACCAAATCGGAATTCAAACTTGATACCGCTTTTATGAAAAAAGTGAGTGAAGCCAAAGCTGGAGAGAAACTTAAAATAGAAAATCTTAATTTTATAATCAACACCTTTGCAGTTGTTCCCGAATCTCGCGGAAAATTATACGAGTTGCTTTTGGTACTTCAAAAGAATTCAAGCTTAAAAATTGAAATTCAAGGGCACTTATGCTGCATGCCTGTTGATAGAACCGATTTGTCTACGCAACGTGCCAAAGCCATTTATAATTTTTTACTAAATCATGATATACCTAAAGATAGATTGTCTTATAAAGGTTTTGGAAGTTCACAGCCTATTTATTCATTGCCCGAAAAAGATGAGCAAGAACGTGCTGCCAATCGTAGAGTCGAAATTTTAATTGTAGAAAATTAGTATGCAAAAGATTTATATACTTTGTATTTTGCTATTTTCGTTACCTAGTTCTGGTCAAAATAAGCTTGATGTTTTTTTCGACTTTAATAAAGATGTTCCAAATGAAGCATCACAACTTAAAATAAATCAATGGGTGTCAGCTAATAAAACTGCCGAAATCACTAAAGTTCTAGGCTATTGCGATAGTGTTGACGACAGTAAGTACAATAAAGATTTAGCGATGCGAAGAGTTACTACTATGATTACCATTTTTACGAATAACAATATAAAAATTGCTGATAAAGTGGAGTTGAAATCATTTGGGAAAGACTTTAAATCTTCTAAAAACCAAAGTGAGAATAGGAAAGTAGAAGTGTTTTATAATCTGATTGCAGTTAAAAATGCGGATGTAAAAAATGTTTCAACAATACCTAATGGCCCTTTTGGGAAAAGGCAAGTTAAAGAAGTAATAACTGAAGACAAAGTCGAAGATTACTTATTAGAGGCTGGCGATATGGATGCTCATGTTGAAGAGGAAAGAGCAACATTAGAATCAAAGTTTTATAAAGCTAAAAAAGGAGATTTAATTAGAATAAATAATATCAACTTTTATTTTAATTCTGAAAGAATAATGGACCAGTCACTGCCACTTTTAGATGAATTACTTGATATTATGATGAATAATCCAAAGCTGGTAATAGAAATACACGGACATATTTGCTGCAATCAAAATCCGAATGACACCAAATTATCTTATAGAAGGGCCTTGGTCATTCTTAAATTTTTGACAAAATACGGAGTAGAAGTAAATAGATTAGCATTCAGAGGCTACGGAAGCAATGATCCAATTTATAAGTTACCCGAAAAGAATGAAAAAGAAAGAGCTGCCAATCGCAGAGTAGAAATCTTAATTGTAGATAAATAATGAAATTAAAAATCATCCTATTGTTTTTTCTGATTTCCTTCAAATCCTTAGGGCAAAAACAAGTGGAAGTCTTTTTCGATTTCAATAAAGACTTTCCGAATCCAGCTTCAATTTTAGAAATAAACGAATGGATTGCCAAAAACAAAAATGTTGAAATCATCAAATTATTGGGCTATTGCGATAGTATTGATACGAAAGACTACAATAAAAAATTAGCGATAAGACGTATTGATAATGTTCAGATTTTATTAGACAAAAGCGGTTTGAAATTCGATAAAACCTTAGAAAAAACAGCTTTTGGTAAAGATTTTAAACAGTCCAAAGTTCAGGCGGAGAACAGAAAAGTAACGATTTTTTATAATGAACCTTTAGTTTTACCAGTCGAAAGTGAGCTAACTAAAAAAATAAAAGGCTCTAAAATTGGCGAACTTATTACGTTGCCCAACATTTATTTCTTCAATAATTCGGCTCGTATTGTTCCCAAATCGCAGCCAACTTTAAATGATTTGCGTTGCGCTATGGAAGAAAATCCAAAACTAAAAATAGAAATACAAGGACACATTTGCTGTCAGACAAACGGAGATAAAAACGATGTTTCTACTGCCCGAGCCCGAGCGATTTATAATTATTTATTGCGAAATAAAATAGACAGAAAACGAATGACTTTCAAAGGATACGGTACTTCACGACCTATTCACCCAATTCCTGAAAAAACCGAGCAGGAAGAAGACGAAAACCGCCGTGTAGAGATTCTGATTGTGGAGAAATAATTTTTATTCACAATTACGAACTTTAGTTCGTCTTATACGTCTTGTCCTGAAATAGCGATACACAAAAACAGTTGTATAGTAGATTTAGGAGTAAGTATTTATTTGTATAACTATATAGGATTTATTTAGTAACCTGTATAGTTATTTTAGGACGAGTCACTTCGTCGAATCTTCGATTTCGTTCGGTAGCGGAGAGTATCCAGTCTAATTTTTTCCTACAAAAATCAATGCGTCTGCGCAATTCTGAAACCGCTTTTTTAC
This sequence comes from Flavobacterium sp., assembly GCA_043733645.1. Lineage (GTDB taxonomy): Bacteria > Bacteroidota > Bacteroidia > Flavobacteriales > Flavobacteriaceae > Flavobacterium. The sequence goes on from JAYTGH010000172.1 coordinate 5,759, forward strand.
CTTCGGGAACACCAGTAAATACAGGGGTTCAAAAAGACCATGGTGAATCAATCGGTTCGTCCTTACGAACTGATTGATTCATAAGGACGAACCGATTGATTCATGCGGACAAATTGAAAGGTTCGTCAGCAGCTTTTTTTTGAACGATAGGTTATGTTTTATTTTTGTAAGAATAAATAAGAGTTAGTTATTTTAGGATAAGACTTACTCCCTAGATGAAGTATGAGTACTATATGAAACATTATGTACAATAGAATTCAGATAAAGTAGGCAACCTATTTACTAGGCATAGGTATCAAGTATACTATAATCATTGATTTTTTTAAAATTCTGCCAACTGCTCACTGCTACTACCTACTAAATTTTTATCTTTGCGACACAACATTTACCCTGAGCCTGTCTAAGGGCAACTAACTACAGCACATGAGTTCGGATAACAGTCAACGTTACAATCTTCGTGGAGTTTCGGCTTCCAAAGAAGATGTCCACAACGCTATTAAGAATATCGACAAAGGATTATTTCCTAAAGCTTTCTGCAAAATTGTTCCCGATTATTTGACGAATGATGATAAGTATTGTCTGATTATGCATGCTGATGGCGCCGGAACAAAATCCTCTTTGGC
>JAYTGH010000173.1:0-2236 GCA_043733645.1 Flavobacterium sp.
AGGAACAAAGTAGAAATAAAAGACTTTGTCGATTATAATCACGAAATTTATATTGTTCTTGACCAAGAGTTTAATTTTTCTTCTCAAGTCGGAATTCCGGTAAACGGAATTATTGGCTACAATTTTTTTAGAAGTAATATTGTTGAAATAAATTATGACAGAAAAAAAATAACAGTTTACAGCCATAACCACAAAAAAATCGGCGACCGACTTCAAAAGAAATTTATCAAAGAGCCAATAACAATTGAAGATAAAAAGCCCTATTGTATTTCAAACATCAAAATGGGTGAACAAACGATCCCCTCAAAACTATTAGTTGATATAGGAAATAGCGATGCTGTTTGGGTTTTTTTAAACAGAACGGATAAAATCAAACTACCTCAAAAAAGCATTCAAGATTATCTCGGCAGAGGTTTTAGCGGAAATGTTTATGGCAAAAGAGCCCGAATCAGTAGCTTTGAGTTTGGCAAGAAAACATTCGATTTTCCTTTGATAACTTTTCCCGATTCGACCTCTGTAAAAAGTGTGAATTTTGTTCCAGACAGAATTGGTTCGGTTGGAAGTGAAATCATTTCAAGATTTACTATTGTGTTTGATTATTTGAATAATGCACTCTACACTAAACCTAATAGCCAGATAAATATGCCGTTCCATTTTAACATGAGTGGAATAGAAGTAGAGCATGCGGGGCTTGAATGGGTAAAAGAAACGGTTGAAGAAAAACAAAATCAGGGAATTAAAGTTTATACTGATGCCAGTGAAGAAAATCTTCAAAACAGCTTAAAGATTCATTTTGAACTTAAACCAATTTTTAAAATTGCAAGTGTCAGAGTTGGTTCAGAAGCCGAAATTGCCGGACTTAAAGTAGGAGACAGAATTCTTAAAATAAATCATCAAATAGCTCACAGTTTTACCATCGAAATGATAAATGAACTACTCCGGTCAGAAGAAGGAAAATCAATAGAAATGGAAGTAGAGAGAGATAACAAAACCTATAAATTCAAATTCCAACTCAAAAAGATTATATAAAAATCCCAATTAGAGATGGGTTTTTTATTTACACGAATATTTAATTAAGACACATCAACCGTTGTGGCTTCTGCAATCTTTTTATAAGTTCCGTTTACTAACTTCTCATAAATAGCATCAAAAGCTGTCAATGTTTCCTCTATATCAGCTAGAGTATGAGAAGATGTTGGAATCATTCTCAACAAGATAATTCCTTTAGGAATAACCGGGTAAACCACAATCGACAGGAAAATACCATAGTTTTCTCGCAAGTCATTTACCATTACCATTGCTTCAGGAATTGAACCTTCAAGATAAACAGGTGTTACGCAAGTATTAGTATCACCAATGTTGAAACCGTGTGCTTTTAATCCGTTTTGTAAAGCGTTTACGTTTTCCCAAAGTTTGTCTTTCAATCCAGGATTGTCTCTTAACAACTGTAATCTTTTCAGAGCACCAACAGTTTGAATCATTGGTAACGCTTTGGCAAACATTTGCGAACGTAAATTGTATTTTAAGTAATCAATAATGTCTTTATCAGCAGCTAAGAACGCTCCAATACTAGCCATAGACTTAGCAAATGTAGAAAAGTAAACATCAATTCCGTCCTGACAACCTTGCTCTTCTCCAGCACCAGCACCAGTTTTCCCTAAGGTTCCAAAACCGTGAGCATCATCAACTAAAAGTCGGAAATTGTATTTCTTTTTCATTTCCACAATTTCTTTCAACTTTCCTTGTTGACCGCGCATTCCGAAAACGCCTTCGGTAATGAATAGAATTCCACCACCAGTTTCAGTAGCCATCTTAGTAGCACGTTGAAGATTCTTCTCCATGCTTTCTAGATCGTTGTGCTTGTAGGTAAAACGTTTTCCCATGTGAAGACGCACACCATCAATGATACAAGCGTGAGCATCAACATCGTAAACTATAATATCATTTTTAGTAACCAAAGCGTCAATACAAGACATGATTCCCTGATAACCAAAGTTTAATAAATATGCTGATTCTTTCATTACGAAAGCCGCCAATTCTTTTTCTAATTGTTCATGAGCATCAGTGTGACCGCTCATCATACGAGCTCCCATTGGATAAGCAGCTCCATATTTTGCAGCCGCATCAGTATCCGCTTGACGAACTTCGGGATGATTGGCTAAACCTAAATAGTCGTTTAAACTCCAGTTTAAAATATTTTTTCCGTGGAATGTCATTCTTGGACCAAGTTCTCCTT
>JAYTGH010000174.1:0-6366 GCA_043733645.1 Flavobacterium sp.
CGATTTGGCTTCGATACCCAATTTTTTCATCATTTCATAAGTGGTGCAAACTGCTGCCGAAGTTACCGGAATTCCGATTTCAGCCTGAATTAAATCGATGGCTTCCAAAGATGACATTTGTACACAGGCTGAAACGACTAAAACATCAACATCGGTCAAATCTAAACGCTTATAGATTTCTAGTAAGTTCATCGGGTTTTGGGCGGCTACTTCTAAGTTGTCTGGAATTTCGAGCGCAATACTTTCTTTTACTTTGATGCCTTGATGCTCTATATAATCGACAACCATATTGGTTAGCGGACGCATATATGGTGTTATTATTGAGACTTGTTTGGCACCCAAGACTTTTAATCCATTAATCAAAGCACCAGCAGAGGTTACAATTGGCGTTGGAAAATCATTAGCAATAGTTTCTTGGTGTAAATTTACTTCCGAAACACAATGATAACCTCTTCCCATACTCATAATCGCCACCAAACAGGCATAACCCATAACATCAACGTGCGCGTCTGATAGTTCCTGAGCGCATTTCAAACTCATGGCATCCATGGCTTCTAGTTCTTCTTTGGTTACTTTTTTCATTCGCATTCGGCTGCTGTGAAACGTAAACCGCTCTGGCAAAATCGTTTCTCTCGAGCGGAAAATCGCTGGGATTTCGGTTTCCATGGTAACGTTGGAAGAAGGAACTATTTGGCCTATTCTGTATTTTTTCATAATGTCATTGCGAGGAACGAGGCAATCTCCTCCTCATTATTTTGTTGCAATAATAATTAAATCTATGGTTTTCTCTTCGTTGTGAATATATTCTTTTCGTTCTAAATGAATGACGCTACAACCATTTTCTTCAAACGCTTTTGTCAAATAATCCGCTTGATGAAAGTTCTGATACATTTTGTCACCGGTACTTCCTGTTTTAAAACCCGATTTGGAATTATCGTTTTCCATAGTACTGATGTAGAGGATTCCGTTTTTATTTAGTTTCAGACTTGCATCTTTAATAAATTGAATGGCTTCTTCTTTGGATAAATAAGGCAAGCCAAAACCACAAAGTATTCCGTCATAATTTTCAGTAAGAGTTGCTATTGCTCTACAATCCATCAATTCAAAATTTGCTGTTGGATTATTGACTTTTGCCAATTCAATCATATTCGGAGCCAAATCAGAGCCTAAAATTTTAAAATCGGGACGTTTGTCTAGCAGATACTTTGTAATATTTCCCGGACCACACGCCAATTCTAAAATTTCAGGATTTTGTTTATTTATGGCATTGCAAAAAACATCGAGTGAATCATGATACAAGGAAACATCCATAAACCTGTCCTGATAACCAGTAGCTAGTTTATTGAATATATCGACTGCAATTTTTGTTTGATCCATAATCATTGCAAGGCACAGACTCCCTATTTAAATTTCCTTAACCGTATTTACGATCGTTCCAATTCCTTCTACTGTGGCTTCAATCACGTCGCCGTCGTATAACCATTCCTGTGGGTCACGACCTGCTCCAACTCCAGATGGAGTTCCGGTTGCGATGATATCGCCAGCTTCCAAAGTGAAAACCGTACTTAAATCTTCAATCAAATCGTTGATGTTAAACAATAAGAATTTGGTGTTCGAATTTTGCTTTTCGATACCATTTACTTTCAATGATAAATTCAAATTGTGTGGATTTTTGATTTCATCTTTGGTGACCAAAATTGGTCCCATTGGGGCGAACGTATCTTGTCCTTTAGAGACTATCCATTGTCCTTCACGGCGACAATCACGCGCCGAAATATCATTGATAACGGTATAACCAAACACATAATCCATAGCATCAGCTTTGGAAACATATTTTCCTTTTTTGCCAATAACGACTGCCAGTTCCACTTCCCAATCTAATTGTGATGTTAGTTTAGTGTTTTTAATGATATTCGTATTAGTTGCTGTAACTGTTGTTGTTGGTTTCGAAAAAATTATTGGTTTTTGTGGCAGCTTTCCTGTTGTGTCTAAGGTTCGGGCACTTTCGGCAACGTGTTCGGTATAATTCAGGCCAATTCCGATGATGTTTTTTCTTGGTTTCGGAATTGGAGCAAGGAACGTAACTTCGTCCATTTCATAAGCGATTTCATCGAAGAAAACCGGTTCGGTTTCAGCAATCATGTCGTTGAGTTCTTCAACTAATTCAAATCCCATATCAATCAATTCCAACATAGTTGTTGGTAGTGGAAAATTAGATATTTCACCAAAATCTTCCATATCGATGACTTGGTTATTGTGGATGAAGCCTAAGCGAGGTTCTGAATTTTCGGTAGTGTAGGTGAGTAGTTTCATTTAATTTTATTTAACCGCAAAGAACGCAAAGTTTCACGCAAAGTTCGGAAAGATTTTTAGATACAAAGCATTAATTCTATTATCTATTTTCTTTATTCTATTTTCTGAAATCCATTATTTTCTTCAAATTCTCTTTCCTGATACAATCCCAGTTTTTCTATAACCGGTAAATCATTGAACGAGAACAGGCAAGTATCTTCTGTATCTGAAGCATTATGATGTTCATGCCATGCCCAAGAAGGAACACAAAAAATATCTCTTTCCTTCCAATCGAATCGTTGGCCGTTAATGATTGTATATCCTTTTCCTTTGGCACATTGATAGACAAAAGAACCGGTATGTTTGTGTGCTTTCCCTTTGAAACCTGCAGGAAGTAATTGCATTGAGGCGCTCATCGTTTGCATCACATGTCCACCAGTGGAAGGGTTAGAATAGCGCATTAAAATGCCATCAATTGGATTTACTTCGTTTACTTTTAAAGCTTCTACTAATGCGGGATATACTGATTTCCAAGAATATTTAAACAATGGTGAATACGGTTTGTCCCAAGTTTTATCTGCCGGAATCAACCCTGCACAACCATACGTGATTGGAGAAAAATTGACTTCGTTTACCAAAGGCTGCTTTCCATCAAAAACCGCATAATCATTGGCTTCTAAAGCATTGACTAATGGAATATCCAAACCATCTTGCCAAATACAAGTTTTGCCATTCGCATCAACGCCGTGTTCGTGCCAGGTTGAGTTGGGTGTAATCACAAAATCATTGACTTCGAACGTAATTTTATTACCATCAACAACGGTGTAGCCGCCTTCGCCTTCCATAATGAAACGCAATGCAGAAGCTTTATGTCGGTGTGCCGAAGTGCTTTCGCCCGGACGCGTTACCTGAATTCCGGTGTATAACCAGCCCACTGCTGCAGAAACATCTTTTCGCTTGTCGTTTACCAGATACACTACTCTTCGTCCTGCTTGTTCGGGAGTAACGAGTTCGGATGATTTTAAAACCAAATTTCGTAAACTTTCATATTTCCACAACATCGGAACAGATGAACTTCTTGGTTCCCATGGTTCAATGTCGTTGGCAACGGTCCATAAGGCACCAGCACCGAGCGTTTCGAGTTCTTTGTAATACGCTTCGAGTTCGGGTGTGTCCTGAACTCTTGCTCTTCCTATTTGGTCGTCTGAATGTTTTGCTTCCATTGCTTAATTTCGAAGGATAAAGATGTAAATTTACAGTTTATCTTCGAATTTTTCAATGGATTATTCTTTATTTGATTTCGATTTGATGAATAAAAACAGTGGATAAGAAAGTAATGTAATGATGATGATTACAATAAAACTTTTTTGATCGCTAAAAGCAAATCCGAAAAAGAGTACTAAAGAAAACAAAATCATAATTATTGAAGTATAGGGATATCCCCAAGATTTATAAGGTCTAAGTAAATTGGGTTCTGATACCCTAAGTTTTATTAAAGCACAATAGGCCAACCCCCATACGATAACAGACATAAATGTGCCTAATAAAAACAGTATATCAAACGTCCCTATAATAATCAAAAACAAGATAAAAGTGACAGAAATCAATAGTGCTACAATTGGAGTGCCTCCTTTATTTACTATAGTTCCTTTTTTAATAAAAAAGCCATCTCTACTCATTCCAAACAAGATTCTAGCTGGAATCATCATAAAGGCATTAAGAATACTAATAATTGAAAAAAGCGCAATGATTGTTACAATGGTAGCACCATTCTTTCCAAAAACAACTTTTGCGACTTCGGAGGCTGCTAAAGTAGAATTGGCTAATGTATTGACTGGCATTACATAAAAGAAAGCCATGTTTAATATTACATATATTAGTATTACAATGATAGCTCCACTATATAGCGATTTAGGAATGTTTTTACCCGGATTTTCATCTTCCTCGGCAAAAAAGCATCCTGCATACCAGCCATCATACGTCCCTAAAACCATTTGTAAGGATTTAAAAAAAGAGATAAAAATACTAGCTTGAATAATTCCACTAGTTTTTTTAATTGGCTCAATAGCAACACCAGAATAGCTAAAGCAAGCTACAATTAAAATTACAAACAGAACGACTTTGATTATACTTGTAATTTGTTGCACAATGCTTCCATTTTTTACACCGCTTGCATGGAGGATTGTGAAAGCAATTAAAAAAGCAATTGCAATAACAGTATTTAAACTTTCCAAACTCGGAAATAATATTATAATGTACTCGCTAATTACAATACAATAAAAAGCGGGAGCTATTGCATTTGTTATATAGTCAAACCAACCAGTTATAAAGCCAGCATAATCTCCAAAAGCACGCTTGACATAATTATAAGAGCCACCGGCTTTGGGAAGCATTGTCGCCAGTTCAGCATAAGAACCCACGCCAATTAAGACGTAAATTCCACCTAGAATCCAACAGCTTATGATGAGCCAGTAATTATCTAACATACCTGCAATTGCTCCAGGCGTTCGAAGGATACCTACACCGATTGTGCTTCCTATTAAAATAGCAATTCCAAAGCTTACGCCAAGGGCTTTTTTTAAATGATTTGATTTTGAATTTGCCATAGTAATTGCGATTTAAGTTTATATAAAAAAAGCCACAAGCATTAGCTTGCAGCTTAGATTATTTATTCATCTTTAAAAAGGTTTTGATTCCAGTCATCTAAAGGTATCTATCGTAATCGTGTTACTTAATAAATCAATTCTGTACGTAAAACTATACGCGTATTTGAGAAGGCAATCTTGAATCAAAAGCAAATCATATTTATAAATATACTAAAATAATTCAATGGTAAGAAATTCAGTATGAAATAATAATTAATATTTATAATTTATCTTTTATTAAACTCTTCGTGATTATCAATAAAGGTAATTTTTCGGGTCGGAGCTGTATTCACTCGCAAATCAAAAATATCGAATCGGTTGTAATGTCCGAGTATGTCGTGCATTTGTTTTGGCTGGATACATTTTTCCAAATCAATATCGGCATAAACTATGCCTTCGTCGTCAATTAATGGTTGCCCAACCACAGCGCCATTTGGACCAATAATTCCTGAGAAAGCGGAGTTTTTTCTGGTTAGTAATTCTTCTACATTCGGAACATCAGGTTTCAAAGCTTCCATAATTTCTTTCGAAATCGTTGAGCAGGAAACAATCGTAAACAATTTCCCTTCGAAGGAATGTGCGGCTGCTCTGATTTTAATGGCTTCCGCCATATCGTAATCGGGTGGGGCGACAGGCAACGAAATATAATTGGCAATGTGAATTAATTCGCCTTGTGATAATAAAGTGAAACGTGCCAAAGTATTGGTGTTTTCGCCACAAGCTAACGTTCCTATTGGACCAATTTCAGTATCATAAACTTTTAACGACGAACCATCGCCACTTGTCCAGGTTAGTTTTTCTGCCCAGGTTGGCACTAACTTTCTGTGTTTACCGATTAGTTTCCCGTGGTTGTCGATGATTAGATTGGTGTTGTAGATTTCACCATAGCTATCACCCCGTTCATTGATTCCGATAACGATGTGGCAATTGTGACTTTTTGCCGCTTCATATAAAGACTGCATTATGGCGTCATCCACTTTAACGGCTGATTTATATAATTGCTCGTACCATTTGCTTCCTTGCACTGGTGTCATAATCCAATTCCAATACGGATAACCGGCTACGAAAACTTCAGGAAATGCCAATAAGTTGGCTCCGTTTGCAGTGGCTTCTTTCACAAAAGAAATAGCCTTTTCAATTGTTTTTTCTACGTGAAGAAAAACGGGTGATGTTTGTACGGCTGCGGCTCTGAATTTTTTGAATTCCATTTATATGCTCTTTTACCACAAATTGCACAAATTTTCACAAATTGAATTTGCGTAAATTTGTGTAATTTGATATGAATATTATTTAATGTTTAGTATAAATTTTGAAATTTTATTTTTCATTTCATCATTGAAAGCTTCTGCTTTGATATCGTTTCTATCTTCAGCAATAGCAACGTTAACCAAAGTAACTTCTCCTTCTAAACAGGTTTTTCCGTTTTCAT
>JAYTGH010000175.1:0-2232 GCA_043733645.1 Flavobacterium sp.
TTTTCTCTCCAAATTTTTACTTCGTAAATTTTATCACTATTTGGAGATTTGTTCAGCACATAATTGAACGCATCCAAAGCAGGTACAAATCGCTGATCATAATATCTAGCTTTTCCAAGCATCATGTAAGCTTCGTCCATTTGTGGGTTTTTCTCCGAACCATTAATGTTCATCGAATGTTTCTGAATTGCTTTGGTTGCTTTGGTTTCTGCTTTTTCAAAATTGGCATTTTTTGTCTTGCCTGGATCAAGATTATCTTCCGAAACCTGCATTCTTTCTATAGGAAGGATTTCCCAAAAATTATCTTTATTTTGAAGTTTAACTTCTTCAATACCCTTATCTAAGCCAATTCCACCATTATATAAAATGTTGTCTTTAGTACTAAGTGCATGTGAATTTCTGGAAAGCCATGTGTTTCTCTTGGTAGAACAAGCAATCAAAAAAAGCAATAATCCCGAGAAGAAGAAATATTTAATTGTAGTGGTTTTCAAAGCAAAACGTTTAGTGTTATAACGTAAAAAAGTCATAAATAGTATAACTAACTGGTAAAAATACGTTTCTTTTTGATATAGCAAAAAAATAAGCGGTAAGTTTTTACATTATTGATAAATCCCTACCGCCTTTTTATAAAAAGTTGTTTCTTAAACTGCAAAAAATGCTTCCAATTCCTTTAAAGTTTCCGGCGATGTTTTGATGTCTTTAACCACTTCACCCAGATGCAGCGCCACAATTCGGTTGCATACCTCAACCGTATGAACCAAATCGTGCGAAGAAACCAAAACCGTAACATTCGGATTTTCTGCTAATTCTTTGATGATTATTTTTAATCTGTTAACAGTTGTTGGATCCAAATTAGCAAAGGGTTCATCCAAAATAACTACTTCCGGATTTCCTATCAAAGTGGCGATGATGCCTACTTTTTTCATATTCCCTTTCGATAAATCTCTTAAATACTTTTTGCTGTTTAGAATTTCCCCATTAAAGAATTCTTCATGTTTTTTTAGTAAGCCGTCAACATCGGCTTTGTTTTGTCCACGCAAATCTCCTATGAAATAGAAATATTCTTCCGCGGTTAAATAGCCAATTAAAAAACTTTCATCTAAAAATGCTGCTGTGTATGGTTTCCATGCTTCGCTTTTATCCACTTGAATCAAACCGCTGTTTATAAATCCTGATGAGGGTTGAATTAAATCCAATAGCAAACTGAAAAAAGTAGTTTTCCCAGCACCATTATTTCCGACTAATCCAAAGCTTTGTCCTTTAGGAATTTCAAGACTTGGCATGTTTAAAACCATTGTTCCCTGATTGTATCTTTTGGTTAAATTATTTACTTGTATCATTTTGAAAGTATATGAGGTTATAAGGTTTATGATGTTTATTTTAAAACTGCGACTGAAAACTGTTACTGAACACTAATTCTTCTGTTTGTAAGCTGATATCGTTGCGTATTTTTCGGTTTTGTATATTTTCTCAATTATTGTAAACATTTTATTTCTGAAAGCAAATCCCAAAACTCCGGCTAAAGCTATCAATAGACATCCTGTTTCTGCATTTACAGTAAAATATCCTATTAAATAAAGCAACATCGGAACCAGTAATTTTGGTATTCCAATCAGTACGGTTTTAAAGGTAAACGCCTGTCTTTGACCAAATGCTTTTCCCGCAGTTAATTCAATCGGGGTTTTATTATAGGCTCCGCCAAGTAAAACCAAATGAGAGTTTACCCCAATGTTGTATACAGCACCAACGAGAATTAACAAGTATACCTTCCACCCAAAATATAGATAAAAACTGGCAAGAATGGCACAAATCACTGTCGCAATAACCATCAACCACCATTTTGAACTTAAATATTCCTTATAGCTTATATTCTGACTCATCATCAGTTGATAATACGCACTATCCCAGCTTGGAACAAACTGCCCAAAATTCAGCATAAATCCTCCCGAAACTATCAATCCTCCTAAAACCTGCATTCCCGGATTGCGATAGGCTTCGATGGCATTTGTGAAAAATAATAATCCGTAAAATAATAAAACAACACTACCGATTACCGTTCCTCTTGGTCGTTTGTTTCGTTTAATCATTTTTATATCGTTCTTTAAAAATGTTCCCAAGGTTCCAAATTGGTTCAGCCAGGTAAAGTTCTCGGTTTTTGCTTCTTCACTCTTTTTCGCCAAACCTGTATCGAGATTTAGATTATTTTTAAAGTACGCAAAAGTGAAATAATAT
>JAYTGH010000176.1:0-2230 GCA_043733645.1 Flavobacterium sp.
GAAATTGAAGTAGGCGAAAAAGTATATCTCTCTGGCAATACTTCAGGCATAGCAAAAGAGAGCTGGGATACCATCATCAAGAATAAAGTATTTCTAAAAGCGCCTATCACAACTCCTCAAGGTGGTGGTTATAAAAGCTTGAATGTAACTACCAGAAAATTTCTTGGATTATATTCTAATGTTAGACCTTGTATGAGTTTGCATCCATTTGTGGAAACCAAACATCCTAAAATGGATATTGTTATCATCAGAGAGAATGAAGAAGACTTATATGCAGGGATTGAGCACCAGCAAACAGATGAAGTGGTTCAATGTTTAAAAATAATCAGCCGTCCAGGTTGTGAAAAAATTGTTCGCTATGCTTTTGAATATGCAAAAGCTTACGGCAGAAAAAAAGTAACCTGTTTTACTAAAGATAACATCATGAAACAAACGGATGGTTTATTCCACCAAGTGTTTGATGAAATCGCAGTTGAGTATCCAGAAATAGAAAACGAACATTGGATTATTGATATTGGTGCTGCCAAAATGAGCGATACTCCTGAAGTTTTTGATGTTATCGTTACTTTAAATTTATATGGCGATGTTATTTCTGATATTGCGGCTCAAATTGCTGGTTCTGTAGGATTGGCTGGTTCTGCAAATATTGGTGAAGAGTGTTCTATGTTTGAGGCTATACATGGTTCTGCACCAAGAAGAGCGGGACAAAACTTGGCAAATCCATCAGGTTTATTACAAGGTGCTGTGATGATGTTAAATCATTTAGGGCAAAATGTAATTGCTACCAAAGTACATAATGCTTGGCTAAAAACCTTAGAAGATGGTATTCATACCTACGACATTTTCAAAGAAGGTGTGAGCACTCAAAAAGTGGGAACCAAAGAATTTGCTCAAGCTGTAATTAGCAATTTAGGTCAAAAACCTAAAACATTGCCTGCTGTTAATTACGAAAATAGTCAAGCATTAAATCTACCTAAATATATAAAGAAACCTCAAGCCAAAAAAGAGCTTATTGGGCATGATATATTTGTTCATTGGAATGGAACTAGTGCTGATGAATTGGCTGCAAAATTCAAAAACATTGGAACTCAAAATTTAAAACTAAACATGATTACCAATCGTGGTATCAAAGTTTGGCCCGAAGGTTTTTCTCAAACATTTTGCACGGACCATTGGCGTTGTAGATTTAAAACTGCAGAGGGAAATACAATAAATAAAGAAGAAATACTAATGCTACTTCAACAATGTATTCAAAATGGAATAGATACTATAAAAACAGAAAATCTATATCAGTTTGATGGTAAAATGGCATTTTCATTAGGACAAGGACAATAAAAATAGAAAGTATGACTGTACAATTAGTAACTGGAGAATTTAGTAAAATGGAAACTTTAAATATGGTAACTCAAATGTTTGAAATGAGAATAAAATTTCATGAAGACAAGATTATGAGTTCTCATAACGAAGAAGATATAAAAATGAGAGAGAAGAAAATAAAATTTCTTCAAGGAGAATTGGCACAAGCAAGAACATATCTTGTGAGTAAAGAAGATCCAATTGCTGTTTCGTGCACTATTACACTTTAATTAATAAATATGAATGAATTTAAATTAGTTAACGGCGTTTTTTCGGCTGAAGAGGCACAAAAAATTATTGTTTCATTAATCAATAGTAAAATTGATTTTCACAATTTGAATGCTTTTAGTGATCTCGTTAGAAATAATACAACTGTTGACAATTCAAAATCTAAAATAGAAGCACTTACGCAAACCCGACAAGATATTATTGAACTAATTGAAGAAGCAGAAAGAAAAGGAAGGAAACTGAATATCAAAAGTAATATCAGCATAGAATTAATTTAAGTCAATAAAATTGGAAATTTTTGAAGGTAGGAAGTTAGTGATTGCGACAAAACACAATAAGGAAAGAGTGATTGCTCCGCTACTAGAACAACATTTAGGTGTTCATTGTTTTGTCCCAGATGATTTTGATACCGATGCATTAGGAACTTTTACAGGTGAAGTTGAGAGAAAAGAAGGACCAGTAGCAACGGCAAGAAAAAAATGTCTTCTAGCTATGGAAAAAACCAATTGTGATTTAGGGATTGCCAGCGAAGGTTCATTTGGTCCTCATCCAACCCTATTTATGGCTCATGCTGATGATGAGTTTCTACTATTTATAGACAAAAAAAATAATTTAGAAATAATAGTACGAGAATTAAGTCTTGATA
>JAYTGH010000177.1:0-2229 GCA_043733645.1 Flavobacterium sp.
ATAAAATCACCCCTATAAGCTAGTTATAGGGCATAGTATGAAGACACAACCTGCAAACATAGAAAGACGATTTGATACACCGTTAGGCGTTGTTCGTTGCGGACTTAACTGCGACAGTTTTGATAAGGCTGTTGAAACAAGAATTTATAAAAATGGACATTCTGAAATCTATAAAACAACTGGACACAAAGTAGAACTTATCTCTTTCAAAATTAAACAGCCACTTCAAAACGGTGAATCAGTAACTGACAGTTATGGATGGATTTTTAGAATTGAGAAAGTCTCAAACACTCACGAGACAATTGAAACTTACTGTACAATTGATAAAAATAAAATAAACATTGAGTTCGACACAGCAAGTGGCGAACACTTAGATGCCATAAGTGTCGAGAATCAAGAATGGATTTTACATATTGGTACTGAGGACGGAGAGATATTAAATTCTAAGGCTGCTAATGACAACTGGTTCCCAACTAGACTCCAAAATAAAGTTGACTTCTATCAATCAATAACAGAAATGAAGCAAAACGGATTTATAACAAAAATCCCAGATCTAAATATTGGAGAAAAAATGCACATTCAATACTTAACTGCATACGACAAAAAAGACCTACAGAAAGTAACTACTTGGCTTGCAGTAGATGAATTTATGAGAAATTTAGAAAGCTGGATTGAACTAAGCTGACAAAAATACTACGCCCTATAACCGCACCTATAAAAAATGCGGGCATTGGGCTTCGGCATTTGCAAAAGTAGTCGCTTCGCGAAAGACAGTTATTTAGCTTTGCAAATGTCCATTAAACAAGTAGCTTTGTTATTAGCAGTTCGTTAGAAACGGTTTCAAAACCGCACTTTCGGTAGCTGCCAAACGTTACAAGTAATGCGCCCGGATCCTCGTTTCAAGACGAAAATTTCATTAAATAAAAGCTTCTCTGTAAGCTTCCCTATTCTTGGGCCAATTTAAAAGAGAAAATTATTAACTTTAAAATTGAGCAAAATGAAAAAGACACTGTTTACAGAAAATCAAATTATTGCTATGTTGAAACAACATGAGCAAGGTATTAAAGTACAAGATATTGCCAGAACAAATGGTATATCAGAAAAAACCATTTACCGTTGGAAAACAAAATACGGAGGTATGGATGCCAAAGAACTGAAACGAGTAAAAGAGTTAGAGCAAGAGAATGCGAAACTAAAAAAAATGTATGCTGAATTAGCTTTACTTAATAATGCACTTCAAGATTTAATTGAAAAAAAGTTTTAACGCCTTATGAAAAAAAGGAAGCTGTTACTTATTTGATTATTAACCATCAAATCAGTGAGCGTAAGGCGTGTTCAGTTTTGAAACTTCCAAGAAGTAGTCATCAGTATGCCTCAAAAATCAAGCAAGACGATAAGTATTGTGACTTACTAAATGAACTCATAACAAATAGGCCAAGTATAGGTTTTTGGCTAAGTTATAAACGAATTAGAAGAATGGGAGTAATCGTTAATCACAAAAAATTGTATCGAATTTATACAGCTATGAAATTAAATATCAGACGAAGAGCAAAGAAACGATTGCCTGCTAGAGTAAAGCAACAACTATTTCAACCAAGTTCATTAAACGAAGTGTGGAGTATTGACTTTATGAGTGATTCATTGTGGGATGGCAGAAAAATTAGGTTGTTGAATATCATAGATGATTTTAATCGAGAAGTATTAACAATAGAAACAGATACCTCTCTACCAACGCTACGAGTTATAAAATCATTACAAGAATTATCAGAACACAGGGGCTTGCCTAAGTTTATACGAGTAGATAATGGGCCTGAATTTATAAGTGATAAATTGGATAGTTGGTGCAAATTAAATAAGATTCAACTTATATTTATTCAACCAGGCGAACCAACACAAAACGCTTATATTGAAAGATTTAATGGCACGTTGAGAAGAGATGTATTAAATGCTTATGTTTTTAAATCAATTAAAGAGGTACGAGAAGTTACAGAAGAATGGATGTTCGATTATAATAACAACAGACCCCACTCTTCATTAAATAATAAAACACCCGCAGAATACGCTATGCAAAACGAAGGTGGGTAAGCAAAAGTTATTCTAACGATGGTCTTGGTCGCCCTAAGGCAAGACCAAAGATTAGAAGTTGGAAATAACTTTTAAAAGAGAAAATGAACAAAAATTAAAAACAAAGGTCTATTTTTGATTGGCACTAAAAAAGGGGAAGACTAC
>JAYTGH010000178.1:0-2224 GCA_043733645.1 Flavobacterium sp.
AAGACAAGAATTATGACAACGTAATTCTGCATGTAGTTTGGGAACACGACACACCGGTTTTCAGAAAAGACAATTCCGAAATTCCGGTTTTGGAACTTAGAACATATATATCGAAAAAGGATTTGGAAAATTATCAGGCATTAACTTCTGCAAAATCATGGATTTATTGCGAAAGTCAAATTGCGACTATTGATAGCTTTGTCTTGGTGAATTGGAAAGAACGATTGTTTGTTGAAAGGCTGGAACGAAAATATATACTGATAGAACAATTACTGAAAGAAACAGAAAATGATTGGGAAGCAGTTTTGTTTTGTATGCTGGCAAAGAATTTTGGTTTGAATACGAATGGTGAAACGTTTTTGAAAATTGCAAAATCAATACCGTTTTCAATTGTTAGAAAAGAAAGCGCTGAAGTTGAAAATTTAGAAACTCTGCTTTTTGGATTAGCCGATTTGTTTCCGGTTACTATTGAGGATAACTATACGAAAGATTTGAAACATAGATTTGAGTATATTTCTCAGAAGCATAAGTTGAAAAAGATACCTATTGAACCGGTTCAGTTTTTTAAACATCGACCCGATAATTTTCCGACGATACGTTTGGCACAATTGGCAATGGTATATCATAAACAGCAAAATTTATTTTCGAAAGTGATTGTTGCTAAAACTATAAAAGAATTGCATCAACTTTTTGAAATTACAATTTCCGAATATTGGCAAATGCATTATCAATTTGATAAAGAAAGTCCAAAGAAGAAAAAACAGTTCTCAAAGGCGTTTATCGATTTGCTGATAATAAATACAATTGTCCCGATTCAGTTTGCTTACGCCAAAAGTCAAGGTAAAGAAGTATCGGAATCATTATTAGATTTGCTTCGCGAAGTTGCTGCCGAGAAAAATATAATTATAGAAAAATTTTCCAATTTTGGAATTAAAGCAAAGAATGCTTTTGAAACCCAATCGCTGTTACAACTCAAAAATGAGTATTGCAATCAGAGCAAATGTTTGGAATGTGTCATAGGGATTCAACTTTTAAAAGAGTAATTTTTTACTACATAGAAACATAGTTATGATTACTCAAAAGTATTTAGATGAATTAACATATGAGATTATTGGTTCAGCAATTGAAGTTCATAAAATTATGGGACGAGGTTTGTTGGAAAGTGTATATCATCAATGTTTGAAAGAAGAGTTTACACATAGAAAAATAAATTTTTTATCAGAGATGAAAATCCCTATTATATATAAAAATAATGAATTAAAAACAGATTTTAGGTGTGATTTATTTGTTGAAAATAGTATTGTAGTTGAGTTGAAGGCTGTTTTTGAAATTCATCCTATGTTTGAAGCTAAGCTTCTAAACTATATGAAACTTTTAAAATCACCCAAAGGAATTTTAATCAATTTCAATTGTAATACTATCTTTAATGAAGGGCAAAAAACTTTTGTAAATGAATATTTTAAAAATCTAAATAAACAATAAGGATGTTTCTATGTGGTTCAAATTAGTATATTTACTCTAAAATTAAAACAAATGTCGCTAGTAATTCAGTTAAAATATTTCTTCGAAAAACATGGCTTTCATGTTTCTTCCCGTTTGGCTGATAAGCTTGGAATGCGGGCTTCCAATGTGCGTTTGTTTTTTATCTACATCACCTTTGTTACAGCAGGTTTATGGTTTGGCGTGTATCTAACTTTAGCTTTTTGGATTAGATTAAAAGATTTAATTCGGGGCAAACGAACTTCTGTTTTTGATTTGTAACCTTTGGAAACGAATGATTCCATAATAAAATCTTTTTTAACCTATTCGAAAAGTCAACGAATTGGAATCCTATTGTTTTTTGGGATTATTATGTTGGTTCAGGGAGTTTATTTTTTCTATGACTTCACTACTAAAAAAACCACAGACATAGAACAATCTAAATGGCTGACGCTTCAAAGTACGATTGACAGTTTAAAGTTGGATAATAAAAATTATAAACCAACGATTTATCCATTCAATCCAAATTTTATTACTGATTTTAGAGGATATAAACTCGGAATGTCGGCAGAAGAAATTGACAGATTATTGGCTTATAGAAAGCAAAATAAGTTTGTGAATTCCGCAGCCGAATTTCAGGCTGTGACTAAAGTTTCTGATTCTTTGCTCAGCACGATTTCACCTTATTTCAAGTTTCCGGATTGGGTAAAAAACAAAAAGAACAACTTTCAGACATTTGCCAAAA
>JAYTGH010000179.1:0-6336 GCA_043733645.1 Flavobacterium sp.
GGTAAACTTAGGATGTGCTACAGGTCACCCAAGTTTTGTAATGAGTAACTCCTTTACAAACCAAACTTTAGCTCAAATTGAATTATGGAAAAACAGTGCAGCCTATAATAACGACGTTTATATGTTACCAAAACATTTAGATGAAAAAGTAGCCATGTTACACCTTGCAAAATTAGGCGTTGAATTGGAAACTTTAAGAGCTGACCAAGCTGAATATATTGGTGTAGAAGTTCAAGGGCCGTTTAAACCTGAGTATTACAGATACTAATCCAAACTTGTCATTCCCGCGTAGGCGGGAATCTCATCCTATAAAAAAAACCCTTGCAGTGATGTGAGGGTTTTTTGTTTTTGTCATCCCAACTCCCAACTTTGTCATTCTGACGAAGGAAGAATCTCATTCTATAACTAACAAACTCTCAGTTTGTTAGTTTATTTGTTTGAATTTGTCTTAATTATGCTAAGGCTTCTGAAAAAACCAAATTAAAATCGTCTGATTCTATATTAGAATCTAAAAGTAGTTTTGAGCTTTTAAAAAGATTTTTGGAAAAAATTCTTTTAAATGTGTGTGGAGACGAATCGTCATTTGGTAAATGCGCAGGATCTAAATAAATTATATCTGCATGAGCTGGTAATTTAGGAGTGTCTGCAGTAACTTCGACATCATCAGGAATTAAATCAAGATTTTCGTCTAATGGAGTAGCATGTATTTCGGCTTCAAAATTACCTCTTAACACTCTACATTCTAAAACTTTTTCTTCGAAATCAGCTTTTTTAAAAACTATAAAACCAACAAAAGTTTTATTCATTTTTTTAGCTATGTCTTTGCATTTTCGCTCATTAATATAACGTTCTCTTTGTAAAGAAACTCCTTTGTTGTGGGTATCTGTGAAAATATCTTTTTCGATGATATTTGATACATCAACAGCATTCTTTTTAAAATCTTTCTGAAATAAAAAACGCACTAATATTTCTGTATTATCTATATTCCTGGAGATAACTTCAGACATACTTTTTCGAATTTACATAAACAGACTTAAATCATTATTGATGCTTGCTACAGATGCATCAAATGATTCTTCATTTGTCTCTAATTTTTCTATTTGTTTGTAATCAATTCCATCTTTTTCAACAAAATAGCCAATTGAGTTTTTAGCAATTTCTAATGAAACATAATTGTCTTTATTACCAAATTCAAAATCAATAATTATTGTTCCATATTTAGATGGATAAATATTGTTTGGGCATAAATAGTATAATACGCTTGGAGCAATCGAACCAAGGACATTTAATGTGTTATCGATTACCTGGAAATTGATTTTTTGTGTACCTTCTCCGTTCCAATTATCCTTCAATAACGCAATTTCTGAAACTTCTTTATAAATTTCATTCTCAATTTCTGATATTTTGCTATTTTGAATAAAACCTTTTACGATATCATTTTCATATGTTTCAATGAAAGCATCTGTCCTATTCTTATCTAAGTACTGGTAATGTATTTTGCCAGCATCCGGATTTAAACTTCCTACAATAGATTCTAATATTGGCATAATAAATTATTTTAAATTAATACGACCCTGAACTTCCTGCGATAAAATATCTTTCAAAACTTGTTTATTTACTGCATGAGCTTCTTCATAAGCAATCTTAAATCCATTTCTATTTAACATATTGTCAGCCGACTCTAATTCATCAAATCTCTTTACATAATGATGATTAATAATTACTTTTCTTATAGTATTACTAAATGATATTTCTGTTCTTTCTTCAAACCCTGTGTTCATATTCTCATCTAATTCTTGAGACGTTAACGTCAAACTTCCATTATGAGATTTTAAAAATTTATTTGGGATTAATTCTGAATTTGTATTAAATATTTCTTCCACAGGTATTCTTGAATCATTTACCCAAGTAAAATGGTCATTATAATTTAATGAAATAGCGGCTACATAAAAGGTATAGAACTCTGAAAATAATTTAAACTCTGTAATTATGTCCTTAAAAAAATTATCCCAGTTACTATATTGCCTTGTCTCAAAACTAAATGTTGCTTTATTGTCATTTTGATTTTGAAGTAATAATATATTTTTCAAACGCCCTCGTTCATCAAAGCTCTCAAATATAAATCCATTTATATCTTTTTGCCTATTTAGAGTATTTTTTTGTTCGTTTATTTCTATGGATTGAGTATGCAATAAATTTCGCTTTGGATATCTATTTTTAATTTCGGCATCCTCATTCATTTTATCAAATATATCTTTGGGCTTTATGATACTTTGCGGAAGATATACAGTTGCAACAACTTTACCAATAGAATGTGACTTAGAGACAGGTATTAGATGGTCTAACATATGTAATATTAAAAACTTGATGTAAAAGTAATTAAATTTAACAATATATAGACAATTTTATGATAGTTTAAAGGAAAAACCCAGTAGCGTAGGTTCGTGAATCCCGTTAGTCCGTATCTTTTCGTATTGTTTTACCCGCTTCGCAAAGCCTCCCAACACTCCCGCACGAATCTCTTCGTATGGCCTATAATCCATCATTTTTTAAATAACTTTCCTGGGAGTTTTGTTCGGGGTTTGTTCGGGGTTGTGCTACCCCCTTGCGAACAATTACCGAACAAATATCGAACAAAACCAAAACGACTGTCCGAGACTTCAACTTGCGTTTAAAGTCTTCTTTCTGCTTATCCTATTCCTACAAAATCAGAAGCCATTTCCCTTCTCAAAAAAAACATCAGGGAATTTGTTTTAATTCGTCCGCTTGTTTCAAGAGATTCGTCCGCTTGTTTCGAATGAAACACCATGGTGTTTTTTAACCCCAGTCTTTATAGGGCTTCGCAAAGGGTAAGGTTTCGTTGCCAAAAGTGTTTTACCAATTACCGGGCGGTTTTGCATTCTTACAAAAAACAGTCCCTATCGCATTGCGCCTTCCGCTTTTTTATGTCCAATTTTTTTCAAAAAAATATTTTTTTGGACATATTTTGTGCATTTTTTTTTACTTTTAAAATTTTGCGCCACTGTCACTCTTTTTATGGACTGCATTTGTCATTCGCGCGAAGGCAACCCTTTCAGGGTTCAAAACCCTGAAAGGGTTAGCTAAAAACAAAAAACCCGACTCATTACTGAATCGGGTTTTGTATATAAATAAGAGTTTGTTCTTATGCTTCGAATGGAACTACAGATACAAATGATTTGTTATCACCTTTTTTCTGGAATTTCACTACACCAGCAACCTTTGCATGTAAAGTATGATCTTTACCCATGTAAACGTTTTCTCCTGGATTATGTTTAGAACCTCTTTGTCTAACAATGATGTTACCTGCAATTGCAGCCTGACCACCATAAATCTTAACGCCTAAACGTTTTGATTCTGATTCTCTACCATTCTTAGAACTACCGACACCTTTCTTGTGAGCCATGACGTATAAGTTTTACTATTGTTATTATTCTTGAGTATCTTCTTTTTTAGCTTTTGGAGCTGCTGGCTTTTTTGGAGCCGCTTCCTCTGTCTTTTCTACTTTAGGAGCTTTTGCTTTTTTAGGAGCTTCTACTTCTTCAGTTGCTGCTACAGCTTTTTCAGCTTTTGGAGCTGCTTCCGCTTTTGCTGCTTTTTTTCCTCCAGTTGCAGAAATACCTTCAATCACGATTTGTGTTAGGTACTGCCTGTGACCGTTTCTTTTCTTGTAACCTTTTCTTCTTTTCTTTTTGAAAACGATTACTTTGTCTCCTTTTAAGTGTGATAACACTTTGGCTTCTACTGAAGCACCTTCTATAGCTGGGGCGCCTAAAGTAATGCTACCATTATCGTCTAATAAAAGAACTTTGTCAAAAGAAACTTTTGAACCTTCTTCATTAGCCAAACGGTGAACATAAACCTTTAAGTCTTTGCTTACTTTGAATTGTTGCCCTGCTATCTCTACGATTGCATACATAACATTACTATTTAGTTAATTTTTTTAAGTGGGCAAATATACGACTATTTTCTACACACGCAACCCTTACGTAAAAAAAACTTAGTGTTTAAAATCAGGACTTTATGCAACGGAAATATTTTTATGAAAATAAATAAAAAAAGATACCTTTGGTGTAACAAAATAAATGGTTAGGCAACTAACTGAACAATCAACTGAAAAAATTTAAATTTTTTATGAAAAATTCATTAATCGCTTTAAGTTCAATGCTTATGCTTGGAGGAATAGCTCATGCCCAAAAGGTCGCTTTTGAGGAGTACGATTTGCCAAATGGTCTTCATGTAATTTTACACAATGATCCATCGGCACCTGTTGTAATTACCTCTGTAATGTATCACGTAGGTTCTAAAGATGAAAATCCGGAAAGAACAGGATTCGCCCACTTTTTTGAACATTTATTGTTCGAAGGAACAGAAAACATCAAACGTGGTGAATGGATGAAAACAGTAACTTCTAACGGAGGAACTAACAACGCCAACACGTCGGAAGACAGAACGTATTATTTCGAAGTTTTTCCTTCGAACAATACAGAATTAGGTTTGTGGATGGAATCAGAAAGATTAATGCATCCTGTAATCAACCAAATTGGTGTTGACACACAAAACGAAGTAGTAAAAGAAGAGAAAAGACTTCGTGTAGACAATCAGCCTTATGGTCAATTGATTGCCGAAGTGAAGAAAAACATGTTTAAAGTGCATCCTTACCGTTGGGCAACTATCGGTTCTATGGCGCATTTAGATGCTGCAAAATTGGAAGAGTTTCAAGCGTTTAACAAAAAATTCTATTCTCCTAACAATGCAGTTTTAGTAGTTGCCGGTCAAATTGACATTGCACAGACCAAAGCTTGGGTTGAAAAATATTTTGGACCAATTCCAAGAGGTGTTGAATTGCACAAACAAACTTTCACAGAAGCACCAATCACAGAAACTATCCACGCAACTTACGAAGATCCAAACATTCAAAAACCAATGGTTGTTGCAGCGTATAGAATTCCATCAATGAAAACTCGTGATGCTAGAATTTTAGATATGATTTCCACTTATTTAAGTAATGGGAAAAGTTCTAAATTGTACAAAAAAATCGTTGACGATAAGAAAATGGCTTTGCAAATCGGAGCGTTCAATTATGCGCAAGAAGATTATGGACAATACATTCTTTACGGAATGCCACAAGGCGATTTCACTTCAAATGACTTAATCAAAGAAATTGATGAAGAAATTGTGAAAATACAAACAGATTTGATTTCTGAAAGAGATTTTCAAAAACTACAAAACATCAACGAAAGCAACTATGTTGACGAAAATTCAGGTATTGAAGGTGTTGCAGAAAACTTAGCAACGTACTATTTATTGTATGGCGATGTTAATTTGATTAATACAAATATCGATATTTTCCGTTCTATCACTCGTGAAGAAATGAGAGCTGCTGCTAAAAAATATTTAAATCCAAACCAACGCTTGATTTTAGATTATGTGCCTGCAAAAGACAAAGCTGACTCGAACGATAGTGAACAGGCGAAGCATAACAAACAATAAACCGTAAGAAAATGAAAAAATCAATTATAGTATTATCAAGCTTGTTATTAACCGTTATTATGCAAGCACAAGACAGATCACAACCGAAACCAGGCCCATCGCCAAAAATTAATATTAATAAACCGGAAACTTTTTCGTTACCAAACGGATTAAAAGTTTTAGTTGTTGAAAACCACAAACTTCCTAGAGTTTCTTTCAATTTAAGCATGGACAATGCTCCCTATGCTGAAGGAAACAAAAAGGGTGTTGACGATTTAACCAGCAGCTTAATAGGAAACGGTTCAACAAAAACAACAAAGGATGCTTTCAACGAAGAAGTAGATTTTCTTGGAGCTGATATTAATTTTTATTCTTCAGGAGCTTCTGCCAACGGATTGTCTAAATATTCGAAAAGAGTTTTAGAGTTAATGGCTGAAGGAGCTTTGATGCCAAACTTCACTCAGGAAGAATTTGACAAAGAAAAAGACAAATTAATTGAAGGATTAAAAACACAAGAAAAAAACGTTTCTGTAGTTGCCGGAAGAGTTGAAAATGTTTTGGCTTATGGTAAAAATCATCCGTCAGGAGAATATTTATCTGAAGAAACGATTAACAACGTTACGTTGGCTGATGTTCAAAGTAACTATGCTACTTATTTCGTTCCTGAACACGCTTATTTAGTAATCGTTGGTGATGTGAAAACAAAAGACGTGAAGAAAATGGTTGAAAAACTATTTGGCTCATGGACAAAAGCTACTGCGCCAAGATTGACTTATTCTAATCCGAGCAATGTTCAATACACACAAATCAATTTTGTGGATATGCCAAATGCGGTTCAATCTGAAG
>JAYTGH010000180.1:0-2218 GCA_043733645.1 Flavobacterium sp.
CCTTCATTTACCGATGTAATGATTACGGTTTCGAAATCTAAAACACGACTTTCTAAAACGCCCATAACCTGCAAACCACTCAAGGGCTCACCTTCAAAAGAAACTTCGGCTAGATCGATGACTTGTTTGTAAATAGCTTGTAACATCTTGATGTCGTTTATGGAATGATGTTCCGAAAAATAGGAAATCATTTTGTTGATGACTTTAAAAATCGAATAGACAAATGCATTGGCAATCTTTTCTTCCTCATTTTCATGGTCCAAATTGCTTTTGATTTTAAGCAGAATTTGAGCAATATTTTCTAACACGGCTATTGAACCAACATCCCATTTTTGGAATAATAATGAAAACAACGCATTCTCTTTGGCGTAAAGCTCTTCGAGTTTCTTATGGGTAATAAACGAATAGTTGTTTTTATTAATTATGGAAACCAATTCATTAGCTGCTACATAAGGTTCAATAAGCGGATGTGTTAAAACATCGAGAACATCTTTGTAATACATCACATAACCTGACGGATTCCTAGTCAAAGCATTGGTGTGTAATTTGAACAATTTGGAAATCAGTATTTGCGCGGGATTGTTTTTGCTTGAAAAACCCATAGTTATATTCAGGGCATCAACAGTAGCAGGCAACGAATACAACATGGGTAACAACAAACTTTCTTCACCGAGCACCAAGGCAACATGCTGAAGATTTCCTTTTTCTGCTTCTTTTTTGATAATACTGCCAGCTATTTTAGCCTGCCCAATCGATTTTGAAGTGGCAATGACATGAATGTTCTTTTCGGCTTTAAAATCATTTGAAATCCATTCATAAGGATGTGTTTTGTAATGAATCCATTCCGATTTAAACTTTCGTTGAAAATGGCCGGCATCATGAAACGAATCGTGAAGTAAAGTTTCGTCAATATCCCAATAAATCTTGGCAACATCGAGTGCTAAAAGATGCTGAATAACCTTTTCTTCGGCCTGATTGAGCGCATTGAAACCAGCAAAAACAAATTGCTTATCGTTATTATTTTCAGAGAAATGATTCAGATTTTCTACCGCTTCGCGATAAATTAAACCCTGATAGCCAATGCCTTTATTTAATAAATACTTATATAATGAATGATAATATTCCGGTAGTTTTTTCCAGAAAAGCAAATGCTTTTCTATCAAATCCGTTCTTTTATCTACATCAACAGACCAATGCTCTATTTTTTTTATATCTTCCAGATATTTTAAAATGGTATTTGGGTTTAAAAGATAACGATCTATTTCATTAAAATCCTGAAGTAAGGTTTTTGCCCAATTAGCAAAGTTTTCAAAGGTATCGGGATTGTCTTTTGTTAGTGAAAGATACACTTCATAAAACTCAAACAACAATTCAACACTATCAACTGAACGAATGCCGGCAATATCCTGAACAAAATCTTCAATGCTGATTATCTCGGGTGCAAAGACATTAGTAGAAACTAACTTTTTTAATTCATCGAGTAAAAATACTTTAGCTCTTTTGTTAGGTAAAACGATGGTCAACTCCGATAAGTCAACGGTCCCGAGGCTTCGGGATTTTAAAATTTCTTGTGCAAGTTGGTGAAGAAAAGTTGGTTTTGACATACTATAAAAATAAAAAAACGCCCCGAATATCGGAGCGTTTTCTTAAAAATATTAGAGAAAATTATTTTACTAATTTTACTTCTGTTCTTCTATTATTAGCTTTACCAGCTTTTGTTTTATTTGTGTCAATTGGTTTAGACTCTCCAAAACCTATAGATGACAATCTTGAAGATGCAACACCTTGCTCAATTAAGTAGTTTTTAACAGCTGCAGCTCTGTCTTCAGACAATTTTTGGTTTGAAGCATCTGTGCCATCGCTATCTGTGTGACCTTCTATAGAGAAGTTAGAACTTGGATACTCTTTTAAGATAGCTACAATAGCTTGTAATACTGGATAAGTTTGTTGTTTAAATGAAGCTTTACCTGTATCAAATAAGATAGTTTTAGCATAGTCATTTAATCTTTTGATAGCTTCTTCGCTAACTTCTGGACAACCATTGTTAGCTACAGTTCCGGCTACGTCTGGACATTTATCATCTTTATCCAAAACTTTATCTCCATCTCTGTCTGGCCAAGGACAACCTGCATTTTCTTTTGGACCTTTAACGTCGATACATTTATCATTTTTATCTTGAGTTCCGTCTCCGTCAGTATCAGGACAACCTGCAAATTCT
>JAYTGH010000181.1:0-6324 GCA_043733645.1 Flavobacterium sp.
GGTTTAGGTTTTGCAACAGCTTTAAAAGAAATTGGCATTCCGAAAAACCAATTTTCTTACTCGCTTTTGTCATTTAATTTAGGTGTTGAATTTGGACAAATAACCATTATTTTACTAACTTATTTATTAATTGCAAGATGGTTCTCAAACAAAAAATGGTACAAAGAACGAATTGTTTATCCAATATCGACTGGTATTGGTTGTGTTGCTTTGTATTGGACAATTGAAAGATTATTATTGGTGAATTAAATCCATTAAAAATAAAATTAAATAATTACGCACGAATTAATTAAAAATACCGTCTAAATTACAAATCAATTTTACTTACAATGAAAAAACTACTTTTTACAATCCTAATTTCAAATTTTGTTTTGTCAATTCAAGCACAATACAATACCCTCACAATTCCAGAAGCCTTATACGGAACCACTTTTGATTTGAACATCCACGAATCTACTAAACAGTTAAAAACAGGTAATTTAACCGTAACCGGAGCTATCAATAATGAAAAATTTTGGGGACCTACATTAATAATTAACAAAGGGGATGAAGTGCATATGAATGTAACCAATAATCTAAATGAATCTACAACATTACACTGGCACGGGATGCATCTTCCCGCAGTTATGGATGGTGGGCCACACCAAATTATTCCGGCAGGAACGCTTTGGCAACCTTATTGGACTGTGATGAATCAGGCTTCTACGCTCTGGTATCATCCGCATTTGCATGAAACAACACAGGAACAAATTACCAAGGGAGTTGGAGGTTTTATCATCGTTAAAGACCCACAAGAAGCCGCTTTGGCATTACCAAGAACTTATGGCATTGATGATATCGTCTTAGTCTTAACAAGCAGAAGTTATACCACTGCCAATCAGTTTGACTCACCGCCTACTTCAACTCGTGTTTATGGTGATTATATGCTGACTAACGGGACACCAAATGCCCAAATCAGTTTACCGAAACAATATGTACGTATGCGAATTTTGAATGCCGAAATCGAACGAGGTTATAATCTTGGTTTTAGTGATAACAGAACTTTTTATATTATTGGCAATGATGGCGGACTTTTGAATGCTCCTGTAGCTGTTACTAGAGTAAAACTTATGGTTGGAGAAAGAGTAGAAATTATGGTAAATTTAGGAAATGATACCGTAGGTTCTTCAGTAGATTTAAAAGCCTATAATTCAGGGCAAATATTAGGTTTTCCGGGAGGTGAACCAAACTCAAGCGGGCAGTTTGGAAGTTTATTAAACAATATCGATTTCTCTGTTTTACATATTAACGTAGCTGCAACGACAACTACATCGACTCCAATTACTACATTACCAACTTCATTATGGAATAATACGTATTGGTCTGCCACAGATGCTACCGTTACAAGAGCATTAACAGTAACTGGTGGTCAAGGTGCTACACCCTTTTCATTAGACAATCACACTTTTGTTTATGATTATATCGACAAAACAGTGAACCTTAATGCTATTGAAAAATGGACAGTTACTAACAATAATATCTTCGGACATTCTTTTCATATTCATGACATCGAGTTTAAAATTGTGGCTCGTAATGGAGTGGCTACAGGTGTAGGCACGCACGAATCGGGTTGGAAGGATACTTTCTTTTTACCTCGAAATGAATCGGTGACTTTTGTAGCTAAGTTTGATGATTTTGCCGATGCCGATGTCACTCATCCTTATATGTATCATTGCCATTTTGCGGGTCACGAAGATGGCGGTATGATGGGACAATTTATAGTTGCCGGAACTTTGGCAACAAATCAAAACACTATAGATACTGAATTTGGTTTATTCCCAAATCCGGCTCAGGATAAGTTATTTATCAATCTTAGTGATACTTCAACCGAAATCTATTATTTGACTATTACTACCATCGAAGGTAGAGTTGCTATGATGTTACCGCAACCTCAATGGCAAAATGGTATTGATATATCTGGTTTATCAAGCGGCGTTTATATTGTTCAGATGATGGATAAAACAACTAAATCGGTAACAACTAAAAAATTCATTAAAAAATAAGTTATGAAACGCATCGGATATTTATTTATTATAACCTTACTAGCTATTCTCTCGTTGAGCTTTGGTACTATTGGTGCTAATTTGAATCCGAAAGCGATCAAAAACTTTAGTTTAAAAAATGTAGATAACAAAAAAGTATCTTTATCCGGCTATAAAAATGCCAAAGGATTTATGGTAATTTTTACCTGTAATAAATGCCCAATGGCTAAATTCTATTCGGAACGTTTGAATAAATTAAATACATTCTACAAACAAAAAGGAGTTTACTTATTAGCTATTGATGCGATGGATACATTAGCTTATAAGGAGGAATCATTCGCATTAATGCAGAAAAAAGCTAAAAGTGACAAGCTTAACTTTCCGTATTTACAAGATAAATTACAAGTGGTAGCCAAGCAATTTAATGCTACTCATACGCCTCAGGCTTTTATAATTTGGAAAAACAAAGCGGGGAATTACGATATCAAATATGAAGGGGCTATTGATGATAATGCCGGAGATGCAACGAATGCTAAACCTCTTTTAGCTGAGGCGGTAAATGAGCTTTTAAAAAACAAACCCGTAACAAATTCGAAAACAGAATCCTTTGGTTGTAAAATATTTTACAGAGGAGAAAAACAAATAATGAAAACTAACTAATAAAAATGATTTATGAAAAAAGTAATACCCTTAAGTTTATTAATTTTTACTGGTCTATTATCAGCCCAAACCAATCCAATTATTACACAATGGTTGCGCAACACAACAGGAATAACTGGACGCCATTATGTTTCCGGAAATTCAACTCCAATTACTGATGCTGTAGCTGCCAATGTGCAAACCGTTCAGTATTCAACGAATTGGGTTTATGTTACTACCAATGGAATTCCGGCTTATATTACCGGACCTTTTTTAGATGGAAATCCTTCTTTGGCAACAACTCAAAATGGTGCTATTTTTAAAATGCCTTTAACTCCAACCCAAAATACAGGAACAGCAACAGCAACAACTGGAGGAAATATTGGATTGTTTAAAAATGGTGTAGCGTTGTTTGATTACCGAGATGGTGTTTCTTGGAAAAATTCTACCAGTTCATTAGCTGGTGGTCCACTAGGTGGTACTGGAGACGGTAAATGGAATAGAGATGCCATTGTAGGAGAACGTGGTGGATTTGATTGCGCCAAAGCGCACCCAGCTATGGGAAATTACCATCATCATCAAAATCCGAGTGCGTTTAATTTGGACTTGGTCGTTATTTCAAATGTCTGCAGCACTTATCCTTCTGATGGTTTATATGTCATTAACACTTCAGAACATTCCCCTTTAATTGGTTTTGCTTACGATGGTTTTCCTATTTATGGTGCTTACGGGTACGCTAATGCAGATGGAACTGGAGGTATCGTTCGGATGAAATCAAGCTATCAGTTGCGAAATATTACAACCCGAACGGTTTGGGCTGATGGAACCGATGTGTTAGATGGTCCGGCTGTGAGTGCTACCTATCCGTTAGGTTATTTCAGAGAAGATTATGAATATATTTCTCATCCTTCTGATGCCAGTTATTTAGATGTACACAACGGGAGATTTTGTATAACTCCCGAATATCCTGCCGGGATTTATTGCTATTTCGCAACGGTAGATGCCAATCATAATTCAGCTTATCCTTATGTTGTTGGACCAACATTTTATGGTAATAAGACAGCGGCGAAAGTCACTTCAATTTCTGAATCCACTACACAATACACTTTGGCTACTGCTGATTTTAATTTATCGAATTTGAATATTAAAATCTATCCAAATCCTGCGCAGGACTTTATTGCTATTCAATCGGATTTACAAGACAACAATTTAGAAGTTTCTTTAATTGATGAATTGGGCAAAGTAATTCAAACTAACGAAATTCTGCAAGGAAGTACACTTTGCGTCATGGATTTAACAACGGTTTACAACGGTGTTTATTTTGTGAAAGTTGCCAATGCAAAAGACAATAAAACGTTCAAAATAGTAGTTAGTAAATAAATTTATAAGCCATTCAAAGCAAAAGCCCCGATAATTCGGGGCTTTTTTGTTAGTCATTGCGAGGAACGAAGCAATGATAAATATAAATAATTATTACCTATTTTTTCTTAAAAACGCCATGCATGACGTTGTTGACGTCAAATTTGACGTCGTTGATGCCAAATTTGGCGTTGCTGATGCCAAATTTGACGTAGTAAGACGCCAAAAATGACGTTCCTGATGCCAAATTTGACGTCCTTGATGCCAAACATGGCGTTCATGACGCCAAATTTGGCGTTTTTGGCATAATAGTAATAAAAAAATCCTCTCTAATGTCATTTTAATTGTTAAGAAAATAGTACTCTTTATTTCTTTGTCAAACAAAAAAAGCCTCGGTTTCCCGAAGCTTTCTATTATATATACAGCAAATGGAAATTACCCCATCACTTCTTTTACTTTTTTACCAATCTCAGCAGGAGAGTCCACAACGTGAATACCACATTCTCTCATGATACGTTTTTTAGCTTCGGCAGTATCATCGGCACCGCCAACAATTGCTCCGGCGTGACCCATAGTTCTTCCTTTTGGTGCAGTTTCACCTGCAATAAAGCCAACAACCGGTTTGCGGTTACCGTCAGCTTTAATCCATTTGGCAGCATCAGCTTCCAATTGACCACCAATTTCACCAATCATTACAATGCATTTGGTTTCAGAGTCATTCATTAATAATTCAACCGCTTCTTTAGTCGTTGTTCCGATGATTGGGTCTCCACCAATTCCGATAGCTGTTGTAATTCCCATTCCTTGTTTTACTACCTGATCAGCGGCTTCATACGTTAAGGTTCCTGATTTAGAAACAATCCCAACAGTTCCTTTTTTGAAAACAAAGCCCGGCATAATACCCACTTTAGCTTCTTCCGGAGTTATAACTCCCGGGCAATTTGGACCGATTAATCTGCAATCTCTTTGTTTAATATATTCATAAGCCTTAATCATATCCGCAACCGGAATTCCCTCTGTGATAGCGATAATTACTTTTATACCAGCGTCAGCAGCTTCCATAATAGCATCTGCAGCAAAAGCCGGTGGAACAAAAATAATAGAAGTATCAGCTCCAGCTTTCTCAACAGCATCTTTTACCGTATTGAAAACAGGACGGTCTAAATGCGTTGTTCCACCTTTTCCGGGTGTAACTCCACCTACTACATTAGTACCATATTCAATCATTTGCTCAGCGTGGAAAGTTCCTTCGCTTCCTGTAAATCCTTGAACTATTATTTTTGAATTTTTATTAACTAAAACGCTCATGTTTGTGTTTGTTTATTGTGTTTATTTTTTGTGCCTGTCTGCCAACAGGTAGATTGCAAAAGTAGAAAATAGTAATTAGTAATTAGTGATTAGTAATTAGTTTTTTATCCTTTAAAGTTGGCTCATTTGATAACCTCTGTAAAGCTTGTTGTCTTTTAATTCCCAAATAACCATAAAATGTGCCAAAAGCATTTCTTCTCTTGGGTTTTCAATAGTTTTTACATAATGAGAATAACGTACAGAAACCGTATTTCCTTCTTCCAAAATGTGTGTGATTCTGGCTTTAGAACGAACATACGCTTTACCTAGTTCAGTAGTTAAATCAATTATTTCCTTACGATTAAGTTTTAAAAAGCCTTTAGAACTCTGCCATTCCAAAACAACATCATCATGCAAAAGTTTAGAAACTGTTTCGTTTTCCAACAAAGCATCCGATTTGTAAAATTCCTGAACGATTTCTTTAGCGCTCATTTTTATTTAAGTTTATTTAAAATTTCCGGTATTCTTTTAACGTTGGCCAACTGTTTCAGTTTTTCTCTTGATTCTTCGATTGGTGTTCCAAAATAACTTTTTCCGCCTTCAACCGATTTGGTTACTCCGGTTTGTCCCATAATAACTGCTTTAGTTCCGATGGTAATACCACTTGTCGTACCTACTTGTCCCCACATTGTTACTTCGTCTTCAATTATTACGCAACCTGCGATTCCGGTTTGGGAAGCAATCAGGCATTTTTTACCAATAACCGTATCATGTCCAACATGCACTTGATTATCGATTTTGGTCCCGGCTCCAATAGTTGTATCTCCGGTAACACCTTTATCAATAGTGCACAACGCTCCTATTCCAACATTATCTTCAATAACCACTCTTCCTCCGGATAGCAGTTGATCAAAGCCTTCAGGGTGTTTTTTATAATAGAAAGCATCAGCACCAAGTATAGTTCCAGAATGAATGATTACGTTATCGCCAATCACTGTATTATCATAAACAATAACAT
>JAYTGH010000182.1:0-6297 GCA_043733645.1 Flavobacterium sp.
ATACATTCGTGATTGAACAAGAAGAGCTGTATGAATCGAGAGGTTCACGTACAGTTCTGTGAGAACGTGGCGGTGAAATTCCGCTGCGTGACTCGATTACAAGCAAGCCTAAAAGACGACACAACAACGAACAAACGGACGACATCAAACATAAAATGAAACGCTAATTTTGACAGGTGACCAACGACATACAGACCATATTGCAACTGGACAGCAACTGAGCCGACACTCTTTGCCGACCCTTCTGTATTTTTTATTTTCCCCTCCGCACATTTTTTTTGATTCAATTTTAGCCAGCCGCACATTGCACACATTTGCTTTTTCCTGCCAACGCACAAGCCCAATGCAAAGGCAAAATCAAAAGAGTGCAATTTCCCAACGCTCAATTACATTTGTTGAATATATCCTATAAATAAATGCCAAATCAAAAAGACCTTATAGGTTCACACCCCAAAGCCCCAAATATATTTTCAACATGGTTGGAGTGTAATGATGTTGCCGTTACAGCAACTAAAACTCACAGGTCATTGACACCATTAATTGCAACCTCTGACAACGCTTTAATAGACTGGTTAGGAACGAAAATTTTCGAACATCATCACAGCGAATACAGAATAAAAAAACTAAAGGAGAATTTTGGAAAGCTGGGTTTTAAAAAATATGCTGAACAAAACAGAAAACTTCCAGTTGCTGACAGAACCAAAAAGGGCAATGCGACTGAAATACTTTTATCTGAATACATTGAGGGAAGTTTAGGGAAAAAACTCGTAAAAGTTTTTAAATTAAAATACAATCCTAACGCAGACCAAGCAATGAAAGGTGATGACACTCTATTAGTAGATGTTGTCACTGATAAAAATAACAAAAAGATTAGACTATACTTAGGTGAAGCAAAATTCAGAAAGACACCGACAAGTGCTGTCATAAAAACTATTTCCAAATCACTCTCAAAAGATAAGAAGCCATTGTCTTATTCCTTTATCGTTGACGAACTTGGTAGAAGTGACGCAACAAAACCACTTGCTGATTTGTTGGATACATTTCTTATAGATGAAATCAAAGGTAAAGGAGATTTAATATATACAGGTTTTCTTTTAAGTAACACTGACACCTTTAAGGTAGTTGAGGCAAATCTCAATTCAGACAATCCATTCTTTGTTTTAGTTTCTGTAGGAATTCAAGACCCCGAGGATTTAATCACAAAGGCTTTTGAAAAAGCAGAGTATTTATTTAATAATCCTGCTTGAATATGAACATTGAACAAAACATAGAACGCTTACAAAAAGTTAATGACGACAAAGTCATTCAAGGTTTAATCGCACAGGCAGATGCAAGATATATTCTATTCAACACATCAGAGGACAGAGAAAATTTTCCTGCATATACAATTAACGATGGCAACCTAAATATTCTTGCTTTATACTATTTGGAAATTGGTTGTTCATTTGCTGAAAACCAAAATTTGGAAAATTCGAGAGAACCAATGGAAAGAGGAGCTTCCATCTTAGAATTTGTTCACGGTTCAGAAGTAAATAAAATTGGCTTGAGTAATTACTATTGCTTAATCTCTGCCTTAGCTTATTACGTAAGTTTTCAGTATTCAAAGTCATTCATTCTTATCAAAAAGATTAAAACCAATACAGTAATTTCAAATTTGGTCTCACTGTTTCTTGAGAGAAATTTTAATCAATTGAATGAAGAAATTGAAAAAATAATACTTGATGTAACATACTCTGATGAATTTATTTCTAATAATTATATCGAAAATAATGAAGATGGTGAGCAAAAGATTTATGAAATAACAATTGCAAAATCTCTTAATGGTTTTATAAAATATTTTCAAACAGGCAACGAATTTTATTTGACTTCTGCAAAAACAAACTTGAATTGTTTGAAAGAAATTGCAGAAGTAAATTCAGAGCCAAGCATTTGGTGGGTTGTTAGACTCCTACTATTAATTGCGGAAGGGTTCAATGAAGCTTCATTATGGAACTCTTTGAAGAAACACTTCGATACTGAAACAACAATCATTAAAAAATATATACAATCGCTTGTATATCTCCATCCGAGAGGCATACACGAATTATTTATCACTCAAAGAAAATCACTTACTAAAGTATTAAATGAAGAAGGCAATGGGTGTGTAGTTACAATTCCAACAAGTAGCGGGAAGACAAGAATTGCAGAAATTGCAATTCTTGATTGCATCAATAAAAATGCTGAGAATAAAATACTTTACATTGCTCCTTTCAGGTCTTTAGCTTTTGAAATTGAAAATTCATTAGAAAAAATATTGAGCAATGTTGGAATTTCTCTCTCTCATTTATATGGAGGAAGTTTGTATAGCAGACTTGATGAAAAAATTGTTGAGGAATCAGATTTAATAATTGCAACACCCGAAAAAGCTAAAGCTATTATAAGAGGCAATAGAGAAATTGGCAGCCAATTTAAACTCATAATAATTGACGAAGGACATTTATTAGGACCAAACAAAAGATTGATTGTAAATGAAATATTTTACGAAGAATTGAGATTTTTTGCAGAAAATAATGGTGGAAGATTTCTTGTCTTATCTGCTGTTCTTCCCAACGCAGAGGATTTAGCACTATGGTTAACTAAATCAACGGATACAATTTATAAAGACACTTGGCGACCTTCTGATGAAAGATTAGGAATTTTAGATTGGACAGGAACGCAAGTAAATTTAAATTGGATGAATAATGATGAAGACAGACCTTCATTCAACAATAAATTTATACTAAGCGAACAACAGCCATTAAAACTAGGACAAAGGAAAATTAGATTTTTTCCAAGCAATAAAAATGAAGCAATTGCTTCTACAACTTACAAGTTAAGAAGTTTTGGAACTGCTTTAATTTTTGTTGGCATAAAAGATTCGGTTTTCACCATGGCAGATGCTTATCTTAAATGCTTAGGCAACGACCCTAACGACTATAAATGGTCAAATAAATTTGACTGGAAAGCATTTGAGTTGGCATGTATCGAGACATACGGAGAAAACAACAATTGGCTTTTGTTTGCTAAAAAAGGAATCCTTTGTCATCATGGTGGGCTACAATCTGATGTTAGGTTGCCATTAGAACGACTTATGAGAAATGATAAACCACTTGTAATTATTTCTACCTCTACATTAGGTCAAGGCGTTAATTTAGGAGTTTCATCCGTGGTTTTCTCTACAATCTATCAAGCTGGGACTTTAATAACCGCAAGGGATTTTTGGAACATAGCAGGCAGAGCGGGTAGAGCATTCGTTGACCATGAAGGAAAAATACTTGTCGCAAGAGACATTTCCGATACATCTACTTCAAGAGCCAGAGATAAAATCAAATGGTATGAAACAACTATCAAGGGCTATTTCAATAAAGAAGAGATAGACATCGCTTCAAGTGGAATTTTAGCATTAGTCAGAGCATTGTATAGGGTGACTGCGGAAGGAGGAATTGAATTGGAAACTTTATTACAACTAATTTCTGAAAACAAAATTGAAGAAATTGGTGAAAATGCAAAAGAACTCGACAACATTCTTGATTGGATTGACGATACATTACTTGCATTGCAAGACCTAAATAATAAAACAGATAATACAATTGATTTTGCATGGATTGAAACTTTTTTCAGAAACTCTTTAGCTTATATTCAAGCTAAAGGACAAAAAGCTATATCAGAAGAAAATTTAATCCGGTTTTTTCAAGCAAGAATTAAAGGAATTATCAAGAAAGTTGGTGAGGACAAAACAAAATGGAAGGCAATAATAAATTCAGGGATTCCGCTTAACAGTGACTTGTTTTTAGAAAGCAAAATGTTTGACATCATGCTTGCACTTCTTGCTTTTAGTAAATCAGAAAAAGAACTTGACGACAAAATTCTATTAACGAACACAATCATTAAGACGATTGATAAAATGCCTGTTTTGATAGAAGACAATAATTCGATTGAAAATGTGGATTTGCCAACGATTACAACCAAATGGCTCAAAGCAGAACCGTTAAGTTCATTTACTGCATATGTAGGAGTAGAAGGAATTATAACCGACTTATTTACCTTCAAACTACCTTGGGTTTTTAATGGTATCGCAAAAAAACTAAGAGCAAAAGAAATGGAAGAGGATGCAGAAATTATTGAAGAACTTTCAATGTTAATTGAGATTGGAGTTCCGAATTTGAAAGCTTTAAAAATATATCAAGCAGGAATAAGGTCGAGAGTTTCTGCAAACGAATTTTCAAATCTATTTGAAGACGAACTTTGGGATAAAAGTATTAAAGATTACAAAACCGACATTGTATTAAATAAGGAACATTATCAATCATTGGTATCCGCAACTTGCAAGGAATGGATAGAGTTATTATTTCACTTGACAAATACAAAAGTTCAAACAGTTGAAAACATTTCAAATTTTGAATTCAAAGGAGTTCATAAATTCACTGAGACACTTATAGCTAAGGAAATAAACGGTAAACAATATTTAGTCAGTCCTGACTTCTCTTACATCAAAGAAATTAAAGATTCGGATGTTGACTTTTCTTCGGTTAATAAAGTTTCAGGTATATTTTTTCAATATGACAACGAAGATAATTTATGGAAAATGGTAATTGAAAATCCGTATGTTCAGAAAAACTAAAAGCCATCGCACAGGTGTAAGCA
Source organism: Flavobacterium sp. (assembly GCA_043733645.1). Lineage (GTDB taxonomy): Bacteria > Bacteroidota > Bacteroidia > Flavobacteriales > Flavobacteriaceae > Flavobacterium. The sequence continues at coordinate 4,663 of JAYTGH010000182.1, forward strand.
CATTTGCAAGCCCCACAAGCCCAAGCACAGACCAAAGCTTGCAAAAGAGCTTCCACCTTTCCCACCAAGACAAAATTGAATTAAAAAAAATCTCCTCCCCTTCTGAAAATAAAAAATACCCAACCGCACAACCCAACGACAGACAAAAATCAGTTGCTATGCAGACACAAAAACCGTTGACAGGAAAGCGTTTCAACTACTCGGTGGACAGAAGGCCAGCTTGTAACAGCGGGTTTAAGAAATTGGCGGTTCAGTGGTTAAATCAAGTTCAGTTTTTCAATCAAACTTTCGTGCAGGTTGACAGTTTTGTGCTCCGAAATCGCCAACTTCTTAAACCCGAAACCGTTACCTGCAAGCGTAAAAAGACAACGCCACAACAAATATGAACCCACTTTGGACACAAATAATTATTCAAACTGCACTTAGACACAAGAGCAAAAATTCGGGTGCCAAAGACCGTTATTCTAACTACCGACTTGCAAAGAATTATCGGGAATTTCTTATCACAACGAAACGACACATTAAGGACTTTTTCCTAATTACTCTCGGTATTTTTTCTGCATCTTTTGGTTTTAAAGGCTTCTTGCTGACAAATAATTTTATTGACGGAGGGGCAACAGGTATTTCATTATTGATTTCCGCTTTGACAAAAATTCCTCTTCCTATTTTGATTATTTGTGTAAACATCCCATTTATAATTCTTGCATACAAAATTTTTGGCAAAACCTTCGCAATAAAAACGGCTCTTGCAATTTCAGGACTTGCACTTTGTCTTGCGACAGTTAATTTTCCAGATGTTACGAAAGACAATTTATTGGTAGCAGTTTTTGGTGGCTTTTTTCTTGGTGCTGGTATCGGACTTTCAGTTAGAGGGGGTGCAGTAATTGACGGAACTGAAGTTCTTGCAATATTTTTAAGCCGCAAACTCGGGACAACTATTGGCGACATCATTATAGCAATTAATGTTGTAATTTTTTCTGCGGCTGTATATTTTCTTTCCGTTGAAATAGCTCTTTATTCAATGATTACCTATTTAGCTGCATCAAAGACACTTGATTTTATTATTGAAGGAATTGAGGAGTATATAGGTGTTACCATTATTTCATCACATAGTGAGGAAGTCAGACAAATGATTATTGACAATATGGGAAGGGGTGTAACTATATATAGCGGGAAACGAGGTTTTGGTAAAAAGGGTGAAGCGAAAGAGGTGGACATTGTTTACACTGTGGTAACCAGACTTGAATTAAATAAATTAAATACTGAAATAGAAAAAATTGACCCCAACGCTTTTGTTGTGATGAGTAGCATAAAGGACACAAAGGGAGGAATGATAAAAAAAAGACCTTTAAGACATTGACACAGCAACGAATGACAAGAACGCCAGCAGGTAACAGCACCTACAAGAAATTGGCGGTTCAGTGGTTAATTGAAGCTTTGTGCTTCGTATCAAGTTCAGTGCTGGCAGACAGTTTTGTGCTTCGAAATCGCCAACTTCTTAAACCCGAAAAACGTCAAACTGTCTAAAAACTTACAACAAATTGTTTACTACTTTTCATTCTAATTGAATAACAAAAGTGTATACGAGTTATATTTACTTCATGCAATTTATAGAAGGAAAAAACAGAACTCAGA
>JAYTGH010000183.1:0-2199 GCA_043733645.1 Flavobacterium sp.
CTATGATGCCGCGATAAGAAAAGCGGTTGATGGTTTGCGTGGCAATAAAAATGCTAAAGGCAAACAAGACTATGTCTACATGCTTGAAGAAGCTTTTGCTAAAGCTAAAGAACGTGATTTGCGCGATATCAGTGGTTGGTTTAAGGATGCCAATCCACAAAATTTAGAGAAAATATACAACACTTATGTTCAGTTGAATTATCGTCAGGAACAAATCCGACCTTTATTACCTTTGAAATTATTAAAAGAAAGTCGAGATGCACAATTCCCTTTTGACGATTACACAGACCAAATAGTAGGCAGCAAAAATGCTTTGTCTAAATATCTTTATGATAATTGCAAAGCACTTTTGGTAACCAAAGACAAAATGACAATTCGCCGTGCCTATGATGATTTGGTTTATTTAGAAAGTATTAATCCTGGATATAAAGATGTGGCTAAACTAACAGACGAGGCCAAGTTTAAAGGAACCGATTTTGTAAATGTTTATACTAAGAACGAAACCAATATGGTCATTCCGGTGCGTTTAGAAAGTGATTTATTAGATTTTAGCACCTATGGTTTGAACGATAAATGGACAGTCTATCACAGCAATCGTCAAAAAGGGATTGACTATGATTACGGTCTGATTGTTAATTTCCGTCAAATCAATATCTCGCCGGAGCAGATAAAAGAAAAACAATTTGACAAAGAAAAACAAATTAAAGATGGCGTCAAAAACCTATTAGACGCTCATGGGAATATAGTTAAAGACAGCTTGGGTCATACCATCAAAGTGGATAATATGAAAACGATTCGTATTAGTATCTATGAAGCTGCTCAAATAAAATCATGTCAGGTAACCGCCAAAGTAGATTATATCAACTTTAAAAACAACCAGCTAATCGAGACGTTTCCAATAGCAAGTGAGTTTGTGTTTAGCAATATTTACTCAACTTATAAAGGAGATAAGCGTGCTTGTGAAGATACGTACTATGGTAATTTCGACCGAAGAGTCGTTCCATTTCCATCCAATGAACAAATGGTTTTTGATACCGGAAACGATTTAAAAGCCAAGCTAAAAGACATCATCGTTAAGAATAAATTCAGACGATAAAAGAAAACCCGAAGTTAAGTGCTTCGGGTTTTTTATTTTTAAAACGGTTGATCCTTTAAAGTTAAATAAACAATGAATAATAAAATTAAGAATAGAGTAGGAAATTCAACAAATAAAACTATAGCCGTTATTTTAAGATTTTCATACTTTAATTTATTGGTTTCAGTAAAAAATATTCGTTTTGTGAAATAAAAGAAAATGATAAAAAAGATTAGGAATGCTAAATAACTAACTAAATCTATATCATGTAGAAAATTTAATGTTTTACTAAAAAAGTATTCTATCTTTTTCATAACGATTTAAACAAACTGTTCTAACGCTCCAGCATCAATACTTCCATGCGAATCATTAAAGACTGCCGTCCCATCTTTAATTACAATGAGTTGAGGTGATTGATGAAACACTCCAAAACGGTTGGCTATTTCGTTAGAAATATTCCTATGTTCCAGCAAGTCTAAGAAATAAGGTGTAACTTTAGATTGCAAATCAAACTCGTTTTCAAATTGTTTTAATACCATTCGGCTAACACCACAGCGCGTACTGTGTTTAAAAATAATGACGGGTTTGTCTGTTGACTCGGCAACAATTTCATTCAGTTGTCCTAGATCTGTGAGCTGCCTCCATCCTACTTTTGATGCAGATTGGTTTTCATCAGAAGAACTAAACATTTTATTAAAAAAAGGCATAACTGTCTTGTTTTAAGACACTTTGTCTTCTTAATATGATAAATATCATTTTAAGAAAGACAATCTGTCTGTAATTTTACATTGGAATACAAATTGAGCAAAAGCTGGTAAAGATATACATCTTAAAACAAAATCTTATTATTTTAATACCTACAAACTATGAACATAAACAATTTAACAATCAAATCGCAAGAAGCTTTGCAACAGGCACAGCAAATTGCTCAAAGTTTTGGTCAACAACAACTCGAGAACGAACATATTTTTGAAGGAATTCTTGCCGTTGACGAAAACGTAACGCCATTCATATTGAAAAAATTAAATGTGAATATAGACTTATTTAAAAAAGTATTAGACAGCACTATTCAAAGCTTTCCTAAAGTTTCCGGTGGAGAAATCATGCTGTCTCGTGAAGCTAAC
>JAYTGH010000184.1:0-2195 GCA_043733645.1 Flavobacterium sp.
GGTTTGTTTCCGTTGTTAGTAAGAACAAATTCTCTTGTTCCTTCAGCATTGTGAGGAAGTGTTCCATAATCGATAGTTTCGTTTTCGAAAACCATTCCAGCTCCGTCAACTTTTGGAGTTTCAACTTTAACTGGTGCATCAGCTTTTTTTGCTGTTTTTTTTGCTTGTGCGTTGCTAGTTGCAACACCAAAAACAGTAATTGCAGCTAATAAGATAATTCTTTTCATTTTTAATAGTTTTTAAGTTTCTTGGGACAAATCTATTTAAAATTTGAAACGCTCCACTTTTTTTTGTCTTAAGGTTAAATTAATTTTTTTTAGTAAGGCTAAATCATTCTAAAATATTTAAATTCGCTTTCACTAAAATTAATTCCAAAACCATTGGCAGCCAAAGAAACTTCTACAAAAGAAACTCCTTTAATGAAACAATACAATGAGATAAAAAGAAAATATCCCGATGCGTGTTTGTTGTTTAGAGTGGGTGATTTTTATGAAACTTTTGGCGAAGATGCGGTTCGAGCGTCCAAGATACTTGGAATTGTTTTAACCAAACGTGGTGCCGGAAGCGAAACCGAAACCGCTTTAGCAGGTTTTCCACATCATTCTTTAAACACTTATTTGCCTAAATTGGTAAAAGCTGGACTTCGTGTCGCCATTTGTGACCAACTTGAAGATCCAAAAATGACCAAAACGATTGTTAAACGTGGCGTAACTGAATTGATTACACCTGGTGTTTCTATGAACGATGAGGTTTTACAATCGAAATCAAATAATTTTTTGGCTTCGATTTATTTTGGCAAAAAGCAATTAGGAATTTCGTTTCTGGATGTTTCAACAGGTGAATTCTTAACAGCACAAGGCAATGAAGAATATATTGATAAGCTGCTGCAGAATTTTAGTCCGAGTGAAATTTTAATTCAAAAAAACAACCGAAATCAATTTAAAGAAATATTCGGAGAACGATTCAATGTTTTTTACCTCGAAGATTGGGTTTACAAAGAAGATTATGCTCTAGAAACGTTAAACAATCATTTTCAAACCAATTCATTAAAAGGTTTTGGAATTGAAGAATTACTGGATGGAATTATTGCTTCGGGTGCCATTTTGTTTTATTTATCAGAAACGCAACATAATAGAGTTCAGCATATCACCAATATTCAGCGAATTGCAGAAGATGCCTATGTTTGGATGGATCGATTTACCATTCGGAATTTAGAATTGTATCACAGCCATTCTCAAAATGCGGTTACACTTTTGGATGTGATTGATAAAACCCTTTCGCCAATGGGTTCAAGATTGTTGAAACGATGGTTAGCCTTGCCTTTGAAAGACATTCACAAAATTAGGAGTCGTCATGAAGTTGTTTCTTATTTAAAAGATAATTTAGAAATTCTTCAAAAAATGCAATATCAAATCAAGCAAATTTCCGATTTGGAGCGTTTGATTTCAAAAGTGGCTACAGGAAAAATTTCTCCACGTGAAGTTATTTATCTCAAAGAATCGCTAGATGCCATTATTCCGATAAAAACAATAGCTTTAGAAAGTAAACAAGAGGCAGTTCGTGTTATTGGAGATAGTTTGCATTCGTGTGATTTGCTTCGCGAAAAAATAAAAGCCACATTAAATCAAGATTCGCCGGTGGCTATTGCCAAAGGGAATGCTATTGCAAGTGGCGTTCATGCCGAATTAGATGAATTGCGAAATATTGCTTTTTCGGGTAAAGAATATCTGGAAGGAATCGAAAAAAGAGAATCTGAGCTCACGGGAATTTCTTCCTTGAAAATTTCTTTTAACAATGTTTTTGGCTATTATATAGAAGTTAGAAATACTCATAAAGACAAGGTTCCAACCGAATGGATAAGAAAGCAGACTTTAGTAAATGCTGAAAGATACATTACGGAAGAATTAAAAGAATACGAAACAAAGATTCTTGGTGCTGAAGAAAAAATTCATCAAATTGAAAGTCAATTATTCGAGCAATTAGTCAGTTGGATTGCAACTTATATTAAACAAGTGCAACTGAATGCCAATTTGATTGCGCAGTTAGATTGCCTAATTTCTTTTACGCAATTAGCTTTAGAAAATGATTATGTGTGTCCAATTCTTGATGAAACATTTGAGTTAGAAATAACTAATGGACGTCATCCGGTTATAGAAAAACAATTACCAGTCGGTATTCCATATGTTCCCAATGAT
>JAYTGH010000185.1:0-2193 GCA_043733645.1 Flavobacterium sp.
AAAGTATCAAACATGCCTTCTACTTTGCAACCTGTACCAAAGCAAAACAGCCTTCTAAATGTAGCAGGGGTTCTCTATAAATACTACAAAACCACCTAAAGCCCGGTGTCGCTGAACAGCGTATAGTCAAAAGCCCCAGTCTCTAATGACCGGGGCTTTTGCATTTTATTTTAAACGATTTTAATTCGGGGGCTTTCGGCTATACGACTTAATGTAAGCTGCTGTGTTATTGGTCTTCGTAAAAGCCAACTATAGAGTCTTTAATTTGCGGTTCTTCCTTACTTGCATCTTTTATAATCTTTCGTTGTATTGAAATCTCATAAATTTTCGTAAAAACAATTTGTTCTGACCCTTCTCTAATTTGTTTGTCAAAATAGCCTGTAAATTGCTCTTCGTCGTTGCTTATAAAAGTGAAATGTCCTGTATCACAATTTATTGCTCGAAACTTACCATTTTTCTTAAAGTTGTCATCGCTGGTTGTATTAAGAGCATCTATGTCGTTCGCAATTTTATTAGCAAGATTATAATTAATTCTTTGATTGTAATTCAATTCCTTTTTATCTGAAACCCAAGAAATGTCAATATCCAATTCCAATGCATATATTTCTTTTAATAGACTCTTAAAAGCAGAAATTGTATATTCACTATGCTTTATGTATTCATCTTTTAACTTGTCAAGTTCAACACTATTATTTAGCAATGCGAATGTGTCATTTGCAATTTTCTCACTACTTGAAAGCTCGTCAAATAAGTTTATGTCGGATTGAAAAGGACGAATTAATAAGCTGTATGAAGCTGCTAAACTTCCAACAACCTCCGAATGGGCGTACATGAATTTTTCTTTATTTTGTTTGCTTTTCAAATCTACTGTTCCTCTTTCTTTGCCAATCAAAACATCTAATGCAACATTTTCATATAGATTCTCAAACTTAATCAATGTCTTTCCTAAGGTCTCCGTTTTGATGGTTCCAAATCCTACACCGTCACCTTTTTGAATATGAAGATTATATATTTCCGATTTTTTGTGGTTAGCAAATTCCTTTAAAATATCAGTAAGCTCAATATTTGTGTCAATATTATTCAAGTCTAAAATCTGGTCAATTTTAGAAAAGTCTACAATGTCTTCTTTCCTTAAAACAAAATTTGAAGACGGCAGATATGATTTAGGAATTTTATTTGCAGAGACTATAGTGAAATCTGAAACGTCATTTACTGAATCATCTTGAAAATAAGCCAATCCATCGCTGGAATTTCTTATTAAATCTAAGTGAGTTAATTTATTTGTTAAAAACCTTGCAACATTCTCTTTGCTTGTTTTATAATAAAAATACCTATCAGTCTTGCCGTCATCAGAACAATCAGCCCATTCCTTGATAATAAGATTACTTTTTGTGTCGTAGTAAAGTGTAGTCGTAGGAAATTCCGCAAACAAAATAGTCCCAATTTCTTGAGATAATTCAATTTGTGATTTATTAACTGTTATGCCAAAAAGATTTTCCATTTTCTAAGCTATACTTTCTGAGACAGTAAATTTATGCTTTAACTCTACATTCTGGTATACAAAAAAGTCAAAATGATTTATGTAGTCAGGTTCTCCTGCGATACCATCAACCTTTTTCAAAGTACCTGACGAAATATGTGTTCCTAATTTCTTAAACAGTTTTTCTCTGTTTGAAGTCAACTCTTTCAGTCTTTTTATTCCCGCCTCTTTTTTAGTGAAAAATGAAAGAGCAAATCCTAAACAATTATCCTGTTTACGCTTCAGGTCATTGATGTAGATTGGTTCAAAGTTTCTGATGTCATTTATGTCCTCAAATGTCCAACGATAGGATTCTAATTCAATTTCTTTAAACTTTGTCAAGTCGCACTCGAATTTGACAACCTCGTTTTGATATTTTAGATCCATACTTAAATTGTCTGGTGATTTATGGTTTGCAAACATAGCAGCTTACGGTTAAGGCTTGGCGTTGTAGGGGAAATCAAGGAACGTCCGCCCAACCTTGTACTAAAGATAAATTGAAATACTAAACTTGAGCCTTTATTCGTCCCCTATAACGCCAAACCACTGTAAGCGGTTCGTGCTTGTTAAGCAGGTTGTTTATTGTCTGGTCTAATTCGTAATACCCTTTCTTTTCGTTTTGCATTTTTGGCTTTAATGTCCTGCATGATTTTTCTAAAATCAATAAGTTCCTG
>JAYTGH010000186.1:0-2190 GCA_043733645.1 Flavobacterium sp.
TTTGATTATCGGAAGCGGAAACATTGTACACAATCTCGGTCTTGTTGATTTTTATAATTTCAACAAAGACGATTATGGTTTTGATTGGGCAATTGAAGCACGAAGCACCTTTAACCATTATCTTTTGGATGGCGATTTTCAATCGTTAATTGACTATGAAAAACAATCTAAAGCAATACAGCTAGCTGTTCCCACACCCGACCATTATTTGCCTTTGATTTACACCTTGGGATTAAAACAAAAAAACGAAGAACTGTCGCTGTTTAATGATAAGCTATTAGCGGGAAGTTTGAGTATGACTTCGGTGAAGATTGGTTGAGAAAAAGATAACTAAATGCTCAATAATACAACTTATTTAAAAATTTGTATAACGCTTCTCTTTAAAAAAATTGCACCTTTACATGGCAATAATCATGTTGCCAATATTAATCGCTAAACTATGTGGTGGCACTATTTATTGGTTTTTGCGGGAGCCTTTGTATTTGATGTCGTTCCCATTCCTTTTCCTCCGGCTTTTTCAGTCATGATTCCTTTGCAGATAATGTATAAGCTGAATCCATGGGCGGTAACTGTCGTAGGTGTTATCGGTTCCATTTTGGGAAGATATGTGCTTACATTATACATACCCTTGTTGTCCGATAAGTTTTTTAAACCAAAAAAGAATAAGGAAGTGCAGTTTCTCGGGAAGAAATTAACTGAGAAAGGATGGAAAAGTCAGGCGATTATTCTACTCTATTCCCTATTGCCTTTACCCACTACTCCTCTATTTTTAGCAGGCGGAATGGCCCGAATTAAACCAATTCAAATCATTCCCGCTTTCTTTATTGGCAAATTTATAAGTGATGCTCTTGCTGTTCATCTTGGTAAATTTGCTTCAGAAAATGTTGGCGATACGATGCATGAACTTTTATCATGGAAGTCGATTGCGGGTTTGATACTTAGTTTGCTGTTTATTTGTGCAATACTATTTATCGACTGGTTTTCACTCCTCGAAAAGAAACAGTTTAAATTGAACTTTAGAATTTGGAAGTAAGACTATGGGATTCCTCCTTCGTCGGAATGACAAGTTAGTGGAAAATTAATACTCAAACTTACCAAACTCGCTAATAATAGTGAGTTTCTTGTTCTGATGAAGATCAGAATCTAAAGCTTCTACTCTACCCACAATTTGGGCATCAACGCCAAAAGATTTTGAGATTTCGATGATGTCATTGGCAATTTCATCAGGAACATATAATTCCATTCTGTGACCGCAATTGAAAACTTGGTACATTTCTTTCCAATCGGTTTTCGATTGTTCTTGTATTAGTTTGAAAAGTGGTGGAATTGGAAACAGCTTATCTTTTATCACATGAAGATTACCCATACCGTGCCTGTCGACAGGCAGGAAATGCAGCACTTTGGTTTGTGCTCCGCCCGAACAATGCACCATTCCGTGAATGTCTTTTGGTGTGTATTTGTTTAAGATAGTTTTGATGATTGGCGCATACGTTCGTGTTGGTGACAGTACCAATTTACCAGCATCAATTGGAGAATTTTCAACTTTATCTGTCAGTTTTGTATTTCCGGAATAAACCAAATCATTTGGCACCGAACTGTCAAAACTTTCAGGATATTTATCGGCTAGATATTTGGCAAAAACATCATGACGTGCTGATGTTAGTCCGTTGCTTCCCATTCCGCCATTATAACTTTTTTCATATTTGGCCTGACCGAAAGAAGCCAAACCAACAATCACATCGCCAACTTTGATATTGGCATTATCAATAACATCGCTGCGTTTCATTCGGGCTGTAACTGTTGAATCTACAATTATGGTCCGTACCAAATCGCCAACATCGGCAGTTTCGCCGCCAGTAGAATGAATAGTAACACCAAAGGTTTTCAGCTCGGCAATCAGTTCTTCAGTTCCGTTGATAATAGCAGAAATGACTTCAGCCGGAATTAGGTTTTTGTTTCTTCCAATAGTTGATGAAAGCAGAATATTATCTGTCGCTCCAACACAAAGCAAATCGTCAATATTCATTATTAACGCATCTTGCGCTATGCCTTTCCAAACAGAAATATCGCCGGTTTCTTTCCAATACAAATACGCCAAAGAGGATTTTGTTCCGGCGCCATCAGCATGCATAATCAGACAATACTTATCATCATTCGTCAAATAATCGGGAACAATTTTGCAGAAAGCTT
>JAYTGH010000187.1:0-36311 GCA_043733645.1 Flavobacterium sp.
GAACGGCGTTTGGCAGAAGTGCTCATTTATATTAAAGACCAAAAACGTAAAAAAGCCAATGGACAATAAGAAAAAAACGTTGCAAGATATATTTGATGAAGAAGATGAATTTGGCTTGCTCAATATCAAGCCCGGTGCTTCTCCTGCCCGCAATGAAGACGAACGTCTTGTAGCTTCTTTTCAAGAAATCAATGATTTTTATGACAAAAACAAACGTGAACCGCAAGAAGGTGGTAGCGTTCAAGAGCATCAATTGTTTTCGAGGTTAAAATCTCTCCGTGAAAGTCCACAAAAGGTGGAAATACTGAGGGGGTATGATAGCTTTGATTTGCTGAGTAAAGCAACAAAAAAGTTTGAATCCTTAGAAGATATTTTAGAAGATGAAGAATGGAACTTGATAGACGATGATACTGAAGGGTTGTTTGAATTCAAGCATATTAAACAACCACATGAGCGGGCAGAAACAGATTTTGTGGCACAACGCAGACCCAGTAAAGATTTTATTAAGTATGAGCATTTATTCAAAGAAGTACAAAAAGACCTTAAAGAAACAAAGCGACAATTGGTCGCTTTCAAGCAAGACAATTTAAGAGCAGGCGATTTTTATGTACACAACGGGGTATTACTTTATTTAGAAAATGTTGATTACAAAGAGGAAGTTCAACAATTTAAAAGCGGTATCCGCAATCGAAAAGATGGAAGAACTCGTGTCATATTTGAAAATGGCACAGAGTCTAATATGTTGTATCGGTCTTTATACAAAGCCCTTTTATCCAATGGAAAAGCCGTATCAAGAAATGCGAATGAAGTTGCTGAGACCCTTGTAGAAGTCTATAATAACATCACTAAGGAGGATAAAGCAGCGGGTTATATCTATATTTTGAAATCAAAAAGTGATAATCCGGCTGTAAAGTCTATACAAAACCTTTATAAAATCGGCTATTCAACGACAAGCGTTGAAGAACGAATTAAGAAAGTGCACGAAGAAACGACTTATTTGATGGCATCCGTAGAAATCAAAGCCACATACAAGTGTTACAATATGAACCCTCAGAGATTTGAGCAATTGATACATACATTCTTTGGAAAAGTCTGTTTGAATATTGATATTTTTGATAATAATGGGCAGCGATACACGCCCCGAGAATGGTTTATTGCGCCATTGGGCGTTATAGACCAAGCCATTGATTTAATCATGTCAGGGAAGATTGTGCATTATTGGTATGATGAGATGAATGAGGAGATATTGATGCGGTAAGTTGTGATGATTAATTTTTAAGAATATAAAAATTTTGGCAAGTGATTTGATGTATTTAAAATGTTAAAATATTTTTTAATTAAATTTTAAATACATCTAAAATGGAACACAAAGTTTCTCTTGCTTTCAAGCTACTCCCTCAAGCGGAGTTCATCTCTTTCTCTACCACTGTGTATGAGTCTATGTCCACCAAAAATCAATATCTTGATTTTAAATCTTTAGTGGATACACTTAAAACGATTAATGCAGATTTGGTTACGGCTGTCGCCAGTGCCAAACAGGGCGGCACAGACCGCATCACTGCTAAAAACAAATGTCTGGCACTCGTCACTAAACAATTGGTGAAGTTAGCCAATGAAGTAGAAGATTTAGCCAACGAAAGCGAAGATTCGAGCATCATCACCGATGCAGGCTATTTACTCCGCAGTACTACCAAAAATGAAAAGCCAGCCTTGACGGAGATAAAAACGCCCACCAATGTATCAGTCTTGAATATCGTTGATAAGCCGGGTGCTGTCAGATTAACTTGGAAAAAAGCAGAAAACGCCATCAATTATGCCATCCAACACAAAAAGAAAGACGACACCGCTTGGAAAAATGGCAACTACAACAATAATCCTGAATTCATCTTCAATGACCTCGACCTCGGCACACAATACGATTTTCAGATTTGCTCATTGGGTCCCAACAGCCTCAAAAGCTCATGGACAATACCTGTGACGACTTGGATCTCCTAAACATGGGCAATGGGTGATAGGTAATGGGTAATTCACCCAATTAAAAACGAGCATCAGATTCACACCTGATACTCGTTTTTTATTTTCACAACTTATTTCATTCACATACAGAAGAATCATTGAACAATAAAATGTAGAAGTGATATTAACAGATTCATTCCCGATTTTTCGGGACAAGCTATTCATCATTCATCATTTATAATTCATCATTCACAAATTAAGCCATTGCTTCAGAATATTTAATCCCGCGCTTACGGTCAGTTTCCTCTAAAAGAATCTTACGGAGGCGGATTGACTGAGGGGTCACTTCCACGTATTCATCTTCTTGGATATATTCTAAGGCTTCTTCCAAAGTAAACTTCTTAGGTGGAATCAAACGCGCTTTGTCATCACTACCACTGGCGCGCATATTCGTCAACTTCTTAGTCAAGGTCACATTCACGACCAAATCGCCTTGGCGGTTGTTTTCGCCGATGACCATACCAGCGTATATCTTCTCGCCTGCATCCACGAAGAATGTTCCGCGATCTTGCAAGTTGTTGATAGAGTAAGGAATCGCTTCGCCTGTTTCTTTTGAAATCAAAGAACCATTCGTCCGATTTGGAATATCACCTTTATAGGGTTGGAATTCCAAGAAACGGTGCGTCATCACCAATTCGCCTTGACACATGGTCAATAAAGTAGAACGCATACCGATAATACCACGTGAAGGAATTTCAAACTTCATCAACATACGGTCACCTTTGGGTTCCATCGACAACATCATACCTTTACGGCGCGTGACCAAATCAATCACAGTACCGCTTTTATCTTCCGGCGTGTCAATATTTAACTCTTCAACCGGTTCGCATTTCTGACCGTCAATGACTTTTTGAATCACTTGCGGTTGTCCAATCTGTAATTCGTATCCTTCACGGCGCATTGTCTCTATCAAAACCGATAAATGCAGTACACCCCGTCCGAACACTCTAAAAGTATCTGCTGAACCCGTTTCTTCGACGCGCAAAGCCAAGTTTTTCTCTAACTCTTTAGCTAAACGATCTTTTACGTGGCGACTTGTCACGAATTTACCTTCTTGACCGAAGAACGGCGAATCATTGATAGTAAACGTCATACTCATCGTTGGCTCATCAATCGTGATAGTCGGCAATGCTTCCGGATTTTCGTAATCGGCAACGCAATCGCCAATTTCAAAACCATCTACGCCCACTATCGCGCATATATCACCCGCTTGCACGCTGTCGGTTTTCACCTTGCCCATGCCTTCAAAAGTGTATAATTCTTTGATACGGGTTTTCTGAACTGTACCATCTCTTTTTACCAACGATACGTTCATATTCGGTCTTAAAATACCGCGACGCAAACGACCAATCGCAATACGACCGATATAATTGGAATAATCCAAAGACGTGATCAACAACTGAACCGACTCGTCAATATCCGCTAACGGCGCAGGGATATGCTCGAGAATTTGGTCGAGCAAATAAGTAATATCTTCTTCTTTTTTATTGTAGTCGGCACCCATCCAGTTATTTTTGGCAGAACCATAAACAACAGGGAAATCCAACTGGTCTTGCGTAGCTTCCAAAGAGAACATGAGGTCAAAAACTTGCTCATACACTTCTTCCGGCTTGCAGTTTTCTTTATCAACTTTATTCACTACCACAATTGGCTTCAAACCCAATTGAATGGCTTTTTGAAGAACGAAACGGGTTTGAGGCATCGGACCCTCGAAAGCATCCACAAGCAACAAAACACCATCGCACATATTCAATACGCGCTCCACCTCGCCACCGAAATCCGAGTGACCAGGAGTATCAATGATGTTGATTTTGACACCTTTATATGTGATGGAAACATTTTTAGCGAGAATGGTAATACCCCGTTCACGCTCAAGGTCGTTGCTGTCCATAATCAGTTCTCCTGTTAGCTCATGTTCTTTGAACAGTTTACCGATGAGAATCATTTTATCCACGAGCGTCGTCTTGCCGTGGTCAACGTGAGCAATAATGGCGATATTGCGGATATTCGGATTTTGCATTAAAAAAAATTATAAATGGTGAATGATGAACGATAAAACTAATACGATAAAAAACACAATTCGTTCACCGTTCTTTTGTAAACGTTAATTATTTAAATTTTGCGCCGCAAAGGTACAACTTTTTATCCTAAAAAAATAGCCCGTTTTGAAAATTGCTGTTAAGTTTGGGTTAATTCAGTTTGTGAAAGACGTTTATACTGAGGGGGGTGGGTTGGACGAAATATTATTCCTTATTTGGGCATTCCTATGTGGATATGGATGCTCTTACGTGGGTGTAAAGTTTACTATAAGAATGAAGACTTGTTTACTTTGCTGTCACGCCTCCTCAGTATTGAGAAGTATATCTAAAAAATCATCGCCAGAAATGATATTGAAAGACGAGAAAGGCATTTGTTTCAAAACATCGAAATGATGTTCATTTGTAACCAAATAGGAAACGTTGGCAGCAACAGCACAATCAGCAAACTTGTCGTCGTCTGGGTCGGCTGCGATTAGTACCCAATTGTAACGCGGGTCAAAGCGCAAGACATAAGGCGATTTCATCAAGATTTCTATGGTATTATTAGCAACTGTAGGTGATCAATGCTCTCCTATTTTTTCTTCATATTCTGACTTTATTGCAATTGCGAGCGCTAAAAATTATTTTACCGTTGCAACAAAGCCTCTACGAATTATAATTTAAAAAGTGTTTTGAAGGCAAATTTTTAATTAAAAAGGAAATTCAAACCCATTCTGCCGTTGAGCGACTTGGAATTGTATGAATTGAATATGGCTATTATATTATCAGTGACGCCATATAATTGTATAGGTCCGACATTCAAAACAAAATGCAATCCGAGATTGTCAAAACTACCGTAACGGACTGAATACGTAGCACCTAATTGAATAGCCCGTGTCAGTTTGAAAGTACTATTGATGGCAACGTCAAATTTTGTAGCACCATCCCACGTTTCAGTGTAAATTAATGCCCCTAATTTTATCTTTTCAGTCATATCGTAGGTAGCACCGAGGTATGTTTTCAAAGGAAGTTTTGTTGTATTTAAGCCCGTAGTACTTTCTTTTACATTCAGTGTTTCCTTCAAAGTATCCTGAACTTCTTTTTCATTCAATCCTTCAAACGATAAAAATTTATCGCTTTTTTGACCTGAATATTCAAAAGTGCCATTGCTCGAATATGAATGTGCATCTTTTTTCCAATTGATAGCCCCCATCAAATCAATAACACTTGCATCTATACGCACTTTACCCAATTGAACAGTCGTGCCGACATCAAATGAAAGCCCACTATTTTCAGACATGAAAACATCCTTGAAATTAAAAGTACCATCGGAAAACTTTTTAAAATCGTTTAATCCATTGGTATGAACATCAAAATCAGAGGTGAACGTGAGTTTGTAATCCACACTATCCGTCAATAAACTCAATTTTTGTTTAACAGTTGAAATATTGGCAATGCCCGACAATCTTTTAGCCCGCAGACCAAAGGAAATTTTGTCATTCACTTTAAATGCTAAACTCATACCTAACTCGCTATAAAGTTGTGCATTCAAGCCAACGCTCAAATCCATTGTTTTGCCTAAATAACTATTATTTCCGAAGGTGAAACCACCGATGAGGTCTTTACTCACATTGAGGTGGACATTGCCTTTAATGCTGTTGTGAAAACTAAGGGAAAACTTTTTAAAACCTAATGTTAAACCCAAAGTTTGTATATCTAAATTGGTGTAAAGATGACTGATGGGTTCTAAATTATTGAAAGCCGCTTTAGCATTCAATGTCCGTTTGCCTTCATTTTCAACTGTCAATTGTGAAGGCGCGTTCGGACTTTTATAGTTGAATGACATGCTCGGCATCATATAAGATGAGTGTCCGCCTGCCAACCGATATGCTGGATTGGTATAGCTGGATTGCCAAACGGTATCCAAAAAGTGCAAAGCTAATTCATGTTGAGCATGGCTTTTTACAGTCAAAGCAAGGTTTGATAATATAAATATGGCGGCGATTATTCGTTTCATTTTGTTCAATTTGTATAATAAAAAATTGGTTTTTATTCTCTAAAAATTGGTTTTTACTGAGGGGGTATTTTGTCAAAGTGAAAAGTGAAAAACGAAAAGTGAAAAATTTTATAATTGATTGAAAATCAATATTTTATCTAAAATACTGAGAGGGTTGATTTTACACTTTACACTTTTCACTATACACTTTTCACTACTTTTTGACTCCCGCAACAACGCCTATTTTCACTTTAATCTCCTGAGAAGATAAAAGCCTGACAGGTGTTGAGCCATTATTAACGGTTGAAAAAGTATATTTAATGATGACTTTTTTAGAGGCTTGTAAACGAGTCATTTTAGTCAAATCCATTTTCACATTGGAGATATTGCGAAGCGGTGTAATTACTTTTCCATTGGCATCAACAGCCGCCGCTTTCAGAATAGTTTCGTTAGCTGATGAATATAGGGAATCAATCACTCGGTTATTGACATCCAAGAAATAGGCTTGCAAATTGGCATTCAAGCCCGTACCATTGTCAGCGATGATTTTAAAATCGGCGTGGTCAATGTCTTTTGTAGAAGGGAAAGTGATAGCGAGCGTGTCGCTCTCTTCAAAGCCTTTCACAGTGGCATAAAGTGGCACTTCTATATTAATTTTCATCTTAAAAGTACTGGTATCCAATAAAAAACCACTAATATTGCGATTACCATCAGGATTTATGATGCCATCAATGTCATAAACCATTGAAGTAGGTTTTGAACTAATGATGTCCACAACGTTAGAGTTGGATTTATCCAAAATGATTTGAGTAGATTTCATCTGTCCGACTTCGTTGGTAGCTGGATAATTCAGATTGGCACCATTTGAAACGAATGTACCTGTTAGAGCCATCCGTTTTTTATCAACTGTTACGACCTCTGCTGTGTTGACCCTTGTACGAACAGGTATGCCGAAAGAATTTTCAAGAGTGAGTGTAATTTTAGGGTCGGCAAAACGCACTTCGCCGCGCATCAATTTTTGAATAAAGCCGATATTGATACTATCTTTAGGAATATCAAAACGATTGACACCAAAGTAACCTTTCACGAATTTACCTTGCAAATAACGAAAAGCAAACTGTACATTATTCAATAAAACACGTTCCTTCGTACTGTTTTTACGGGCTTCGTAATAGATAATGACTTGATCATTGGGCACGTTGAGCGTATAGCCCGTTAAATCAACAGAGTCTTTGACAGGCGTTGCACCCACAGGCAAATTGAAAGTTTTTTGATAAATGACCCCGTTTTTAGTCATTTGAGGGATTCTGAAAGTCATTGTCAACGCTTCATTGAAATTATTTGACACTATATAATGTGTCATACCTTTTTTCAAATCAGCATTGGCGATTTTCAAACCACCAGGCGGAGCAAAAGGAATGGCTGAAACGGAGTCAATCAGCGGAACAAAATTATTGGGTATGCCTTCAAAAGGATCCAAAGCTGTGTTAGCTTTTGAAGTGGTAATAAATTGAGCTGTTATTTGTCCATCCGAATCAATTCGCAGTGATGCCGTTGAGTCTAAACCGGTCAACATATCTTTGATAGTTGTTTTGGTATCCACTAAAGGAGCAGCAATTTCAGCATTGATAGCAGTGTCCACATCTTCAATAGGAAGACGACAAGATTGGACAGTGATTAAAAAAAGAGAAAATAATAATGGACAAAGTTGTGAGTTTAGCTTCATTGTTTAATAAGTTGGATAGAAAATTAAGAATTATGAAATACCTTTTTTAGAGTATCAAATACAAGTCCATTATTTTTGATGTAAATTGTTTTTTGAAATACTCTTTAAAATTCAAGATAAAACAATTAAAAAATTGGTATTTATGCATAAAAAGCCCATAAAAAAATGCCGCTCGGTATTGACCGGACGGCATAAACATAACCATGAATCCCAAGACTTAATATAAGCCTACCTTGAATCTATTGTCAGCAAAATTATCTGTAATGACAATAGCTCTATTTTTTCAAAATATCCATTTTCTATGTGTTCACCGAAACCCATCACTGATGCTGTGATTGGGTTTTTCTATTTGTCGGAATAGCTCAATGGTAGAGTGACTCTCTATTCGCATAGGGGTAGGTTGTTGGTTCGAGTCCAATTTCTGACACGCAAAACAAGGGTTAAGGTGGGGTCTATTGTGTTACAGACTTTTATGCGCCCCACCATTAACTAATTTTTTATTTATCGTCCATCAATCTAACTTTTTATGCAAGCAGCGCAATACCCTGTGGCTCGAAAGCCCAATTTACCGAAAAAAAGAGCAATTCGCCCGCCTGAAGCGAGTTTTCAAGTCCGATTTTTTAGAGAAGCAATTAAGGATTTGAAGGTGTCTAAAAAATTAGACATTACCAACACGGTGCGTATTGCCAAAGATGCGGTTATCGTGATCAATCATTTAGTTTGGGAAAGTCTTGAACGTTTATACGTGACAGATGAAAAGGCTTTTTTCAAACATTATGATGATGGAGAACCTTTTGAATTGTTGACAAATTCAATTCAGCTTACTACACGCCTGTTTTACAATGAATTGTTTATTCAAGATGCACTCGATGCCGACCATCCCATATTTAAATCTTATCGCTCGCGATGGTATAAAAATATCCGTCCTTTCCTGCTAAAATGTGGCTATATCCAAAGCATTAAGAATTTTAGAGCTGGTAATTATTGCTCCGAATGCGAAGACGGACGCGGCAATTTCAAATTAATAATCAATGTTAAAACATTCATGTTTGGTAATGACCTACAAATTGTCGGTGGTGGCGCAGTGAGTGACGAGGTTTTTTTATGCCCCATTGACCCATTAGAAAAAAGCTACCCATACGCACAAAATAATATTCAATCAGAGATTGAATATAAATTAAAAGGAGAAAGTCATGAAAGCGGCGAGGCTTCGCCTCAGAGTAGCTTCGCTAACTGTGATGAAAAAGAAGAAAAAGCACATGCAAAACAAGATCAAACTCCCGTTGATGTGCAAAAAATTGGCTCGAAAAATTTAAAAAATATTGCGCCCAGCGCGAACCAAATTTCACATACCCCCTCAGTATTCGAGCAAGATAAAAGCCAAATCATTGTCAATTTTTCTGCGAAATTGTCGCAGTTGTTCATCAAAAGCCTTTGTAAAAAAGAATTTTTGAACGAATCTCAAATAAGGCTTAATAAGCCAATGCCTATCGAATCGCTGACTATCCGAGATTATACCACCGATTTTGTGAAGCTCTTGAAGCATTGCAAACAAGCTGATGAAGCTGAATTTAGCCCGGCATTTGACCGCCTCAAGAAAATTATTGAGGATAAACCCAAATGGCTGCAAAAAGACCGCGCTCGTTGGATATACACCCCTGATCAATACCTTTCTGTCGAAAAATACAACGGAACAACTGACTTTGTGATGAAAGAAGGCTCTATCCGTGCCTATCATGACACCTACACGGTACACGCAAGGGAGCGCATTACCCCCTCAGTATCAGGCGATTTGCCCGAATTATTGACCACTTTTTACACCAAACTGAAAGAGTTTGGAGTGTCCGATAAGTTCCTGAAAGAATGGATTGAGAAATTGGGCAAAGAGCATTTCGTCAATGAGATTCGCCGTTGTTTTGCGCGGTTGGCAGGTGGATTTAAACCCCTCAGTAAATCCGAGTATATCCGCAGAAGTATTCGGATTAGCCATGCGGAATCTGTCAAAGAAAAAGCGAATTTAGCAGTTAAAAAAGTTGAAATGGCTCAAAATCAATCTCAAAAACCACCTAATCCACCTCAACAACCTGCTGCGGTGTTCCGTCCATCTGAAAATCAAATCAAGCAATGGCTTGAATCGGAATTTGGTGAAGATGCTGCTTTGTTTGAGAAAGTGCAGGTTTATTCTTTGAAAACCAATGGCATATCGCCCGAAATCCTGAAACGAGAAGCCTATCGCCTTCTCAAAAATATCAAACAGGCTGAAATTGATAAAAAAATAGTGCTTCGACTGCTTGATGAAAACCCCTTATTAGCGGATGAAATCAAGCAAGCGCACCGACACAATCGACATCAATCTTTGCAGGAATTTACAACAGATTATTTAAAACAAAAATTTGCTCATTATTTCAATTAATAATCAAAAAAAAAAGCTACGCAGTGATGCGGAGCTTCAATAAAATCATCAATCTAATTTATTTTATGCAAAACAAATTATTCAAAAATAAGATAACCTCTGAACGTCCAAAACGCAATCCAAAGGAAAGCTATTTGGCAAAGGCTAAGTTTGTAATCGGATTGCCATCGCGCGGCGGTCATTCTGAGGCTGTGATGGTCTGCTACAATATAGACGGTACAAAAGCCTATTGGTATAGCAAAGATTGCAAAAACTTGGCTCAAAACAAATGCTATTGGTCGTTTGAAAGATATGGGTTGCCATATTTACAAAACATTTACAAAAACGGTGGCGACGAACATACTAAACTTGATGTCAGCAAAGCCAATATGGTTTTGATATACCCCACAATTGGCAAAAATCAAAAACCAACTCATGTGCTATATGACCGCCGCGCTCAAAATGCTGCTACTCAAAAACCTAAAAGCCAATTCATTTTACTGGCGCCAAAACGAATGGATTTAAGAACTGAATCTGACAAATATTTCCCATTCTTTAGCGACGACCAATTTTTCAAAGATGGAAAAATTGACATCGAAAGCACTCTAAAATCGCTGTTCCATAAATATCAAAAATGGGAAGATAAGACAGACCCTAAAAGCATGGGTCAATTACTTGTATATGACATTCCTACTCGTAAGCCTGTTGCAGAAATGACATTTTCGGGTAAATTCTTTCACCCAAAAACTAATATTTGTATGTTTCCCCAAGTAAATTAAAGTACAAATATAAACAATTTAGTGCTAAAAAGTTTAAAATAATGACATTTTCAAACATATTTTTTAAACAAATTAATGATTTTTATTATGAAAAAAAACAACGTTGTATTAAGAAAATTAGAGGTAGAATTTATCCCCCTCAGTAATTTAGTCCTTTCACCGACCAATCCGCGCAAAACTTTCTCCCAAGAGGAAGTGGTCAACCTTGCTGAAGACATTAAGCGCAACGAGCTTATGCACCCCATCACGGTGCGCATGATGTCAACGGGTCAGTATGAAATAGTTGTCGGTAGTCGCCGCTTTCGTGCCTTCACGCTTTTGTGCGAGAGTGATCCTATTTTCAATGAAATTCCTTGTTTTGTTAGAATACTCAACAACGAACAAGTTATAGAAATGCAGTTCTCGGAGAACCTCAAACGCGAGGATATTAATCCGATGGAAGAAGCCGAAGCATTTCAATTTTATATTGATAAATGTCAAATGACAGTGTATGATTTAGCTGGAAGGTTGAATCATGGCGTTGGGTATGTTTACTCGCGCCTGTGCCTCAACAACCTTTCAGAAAAATGCCGTGCCGTTTATCAGGCTGAAAACATGACCCTCGGTATTGCCAAGTTACTTGCCAAACTGCCCCAAAATGAGCAAGACAAGCTACTTAAAAATATCACAGGTGAAAGCGCGGAGAGAGGGCGTTACG
Source organism: Flavobacterium sp. (assembly GCA_043733645.1). GTDB lineage: Bacteria > Bacteroidota > Bacteroidia > Flavobacteriales > Flavobacteriaceae > Flavobacterium. The sequence goes on from JAYTGH010000187.1 coordinate 11,625, forward strand.
TGTATAAAACTGAGGAAGACGTAAAACGCCAAATTAGTTGGCAAATACAAACTTTGGTAAATGCTCCCTTTGACACCCTGGAGAAAACTCTGCCCGGCGGCAGTTGCGCCAATTGCCAAAAAAACACTGGATGCAACAACCTATTGTTTCCTGAATTGACCTCTGATTCTAAATGCACAGATAGTGCTTGTTTTAAAGAGAAAACAGAAACTTTCAAAAAAATCGGCATGGCAGCTTATAAGGAGCAACACAATGGCAGTTCCGTCTTTGTATTCGACGGATGGGACAACATTCAAGATGTTGCCAAAAAGAACAAATTAGAACCTGAAAACGTGATTAAATTAGATGATTTCAGATACGAAATTCTATCCGAAGCGGCAGAAGGCACTACGCCCGTTTTTCTATTGGGTTCTGAAGGTTATTCAAGCCGACCAACTAATCCGTATGTGAACCGTGTGGTTCATTATCGGGAGAAGGTAAAAGAAATTGAAGCCAATACCGATAGCGATAAGGACGAGGACGAGGATGAGGACGAGGATGAAGACGAAACAAAATCACCTCTTGAAATCGCCTACGACACACATTCGGATTATATGGAAACGGTTCTTGAAAGAGCCATATCTAAATTTGCAAAAGCTCCTATATCGTTTGATAGTGAGATATGGCTGCGTTTACTTTTTATGCAAATAAAACCGTATAGCTTCAATTTTTGGAATTTTTACGCTGAAAATATTCACGACACTGCGCCATTTAAATCTGAACGACTTGAATTGAAATGGCGAATCAAGTTTGCAGAATACCCAGACGAAGTTTTGACTAAAACGGTAGAGGAATACATAGCTCATTTATATAAATCACAGTATAAAAAAATATTGGAACTTAAACAAGGTGAAAATCTATATCAAACCGACATTAAAGAAGATGAATTTAATGCGCATGTGTTGAAAAATATAGATAAAAAAACTTTGTTGTCACTGATTGATGCCTCCATGAAACGCCATTTAGAAGGATGGTACATGAGAACTTTAGTCTGTGATTCTGCTGCGGAATTAGGCTTAATAGAGCCAATCGAAAACCCTATTCTACCCACAGGTACACCTGCCATTGCATAACTTACATACATACACCTACCCCCTCAATACAAACTGACTGAGGGGGCAAAAACTCAGAAAAAATGGCTTTAATTTTAAATAATCAGTCAGTACAATTGATAGACATTAAAGCTATTCAATTGGATTGTAGCGATATAGATGTGCATGAAATATTTATGCTCAGTGACGACATTGAAGAAAACGGCTTGCAAAGTCCCATCATGTTGGATAAAGAAGGTGACAAATATCGTATCATGGACGGGCGCAAAAGAGTATGCGCATTTAATTTACTGAGCAATAGCTACATTATGAGCATGAATGACCAATGGTCGTTTATCCCGGCAATGGTCATGGAGCCTAATTAAATTCAATACCCATGAATAACATATCATCCATTCAACACAAATTAGATGAAAAAGGCTTTTTTACCTACATCTTTTCCAACGAAAAGAAGGATAAACACGACCTAATCATCAACTATCAGGTGCGGGCTACAAGCCCTAAAAAAGCCGCCTTGGTGCGCATTTTAAAGAAGCTGTTAAAATCTTTACCCCCTCAGTAAAATGCAGCTTGCGTGTATGTATGTGTGTAATTGCCAAATACAAAAAGAGGCAGCGATGTAAAGTCGCTGCCTCTTTTCCAAAACTTTTTTGGAAGTTTTGGAAGTTTTGGAATTATGAAATGGTTATGTCAGACCTTCCATAATATCATTAGGATTGTCCAACTGCTTAAAGTTTTTAGAGGTGACTATTTTTCTCCCCAAATCTTTCTCCATATTCACTCGCGCCTTCCCTGCCGCCTTTCCCCCTTTCTGAGCCGCTTCATGGTTTTCATTAAAGCCTTGGGCATTGTCTCTGTCAGCAAAGGCTTTGGTCGCTTCTTCGCCAAGCATGGTGAATATCAATTCAAGGTTTGTCATGTGATCGCGTAGGTTCTCATGTCTCAAACCTTTCAAGGCTTTGTACTCAGATGGTGTGATGCCAAATTTCGCTTTGGCAATTTCGGCAGTCAGGATTGAATACTCCATCCCTTCTTGAACGCCTCTGTTTTTCCATTCGTCAGTTAGCTCATTGCGTGTACCGATGCTTTTCAGCCGGATAGCAATCCAATCATCGGGATAACCTTTCGCTTTGTAAATGGCTTCAGCGCGGTTGATTGCCAATTCAGGGTTTTCAATTTCCTCAATGCGCTCCGTGCCTACCTGCGCGAGCCACAACTTAAACGGCTCTGCCTTGGGCGATGGCACGGACATGATGATACGCAGCACCCCCTCAGTATTGGCGCAATCAGTTAGGCGGTTACGTCCGTCCGTGGCTATCATTTTCAACTGCTGACAAGCTGTCAGCACTTGGCGCGGTACTACGCAGTGGTGCCAGAGCAAGTCGATGAACTTAAAAAGTTCTATTTGCTGTTTGTGCTGAAGCAATAATACCAATTAGTTTTTTTTATGAAAAACTACAAATTGTTTAATTTGTTTAAAATATAAACTACCTTTGTAACTCATTCATTATCAATAGTTTATAAAAATATCCATACATGGAGAACAATAAAGTAACTCTGTTTGAAAACAAACCTATCCGCAAACTTTGGCACAATGAGGAATGGTATTTTTCAGTCGTGGATGTCATTGAAGCCTTGACCGATTCAGCCGCACCCGGAACATATTGGGGTATGCTTAAAAAACGGGAAAATCAACTATTCACAATTTGTGAAAAGTTGAAATTTATGGCACCAGATGGCAAAATGCGCCCGTCCGATTGCGCCAATACTGAGGGGGTGCTGCGTATCATCATGTCTATACCCTCACCTAAAGCAGAGCCGCTGAAATTGTGGCTGGCGCAAATAGGTAAGCGCGAGATAGATGAGTTGGAAGACCCTGAATTGGGGATTGAACGCATCCGTGAAACTTACAAAGCCAAAGGTTATCCCGACGATTGGATTGCTATGCGTCTGAAAAGCGTCGATACTCGCAATGAGCTAACCGATGAATGGAACAAACGGGATGTGAAAAAGGGTAAAGAGTATTCGATCCTCACGGCGGTCATTGCCAAAGGTACGTTCGGGCTGACGCCATCGGAACATAAAGACCTCAAAGGACTCACCAAACCCGCTCATAATCTACGCGACCACATGACCACCTTAGAACTCGTTTTCACGGTTTTGGGCGAAGAAATTACGCGCAGCATGGCAGTAGATAGCGATGCTCAAGGTTTCGATGAAAATCATAATGCCGCCGTGCGCGGTGGTCAAAGCGCAGGTAAGGCACTGAAGCGCGTCGAAAAAGATATTAAAAAGAAAGTGGTGTCGCCTACTAATTTTTTGAAGCAGTTGGATGGTCCTGATAAATAGTATGGGCATAAAAAAAGCCTACGTCGGGAAGATGTAGGCTTTTTTTATGTGTTATTAACCTCTTTTTGCGCTTTGCCTCATCTGAGTCTTGTAGCTTCTGACAAAACCTCTTTTAAATCACGGTTTTTTTTGTAATCTCGTAAATAAACATGAATTTTTAATCCTGAAATAAAGAGAAGCGAAATTATAAAAAAACCGATTGCCCATGCTTTATTGGCAAAACGGTACAATAAACAAGTAATAAATATTGCAGGAAAATAAAGAGCAACATGTTTAAAAACATCCGATCCCATATCATTTTTTTCATGTCTTGCTATTACTTCTATATTGGCAAACAATGCTCCAATAAGCAAAGCTCCAAGAGCCGCCAAAGGCACATAGGCAAAGCCATTCATTTTTTTAAACTAACGTCAGTCATTGTAAAAGCTCAATTGTTGATTAAGAGATAAAGTTTAACGTTTTTTTTTTGCCAATTTAGTGTTTCATAACTACAATATAACGCAAAATATAGTGAATTTTCTAACATTTGGTAAGTCTTAGTAACCCATCGAGTCACCTTGTCGCCTGTTTTACCTTACATACATACAAGCATACATAGGGTGCAAAAAGTGTCGGTTTTGTCTTCTTTTTTCAAATCATTGACCGTTTATACAGTCAAACCTACCAATCATACAATTGGTGGGGATTTTCTTGTTTGAATGAGTGTATTAAGATACATTTACATTTAATTAAAATAAATATAATTTTTGACATAAATTAACCTTAGTATTGTTCAATGAATATTTTTTACAAATTTTATTCACACTTAAATAACCCAATTCAATGATAAGAAAATCAACCTTTTCACTATTGCTGTTGCTGAGTATCTTAGTTTCATCTTGTTCATCCAGTAAACAATTCGTTCCTGAGAGGAACATTGAGATTGAAAAAATGGATAGGAAAAATTATAGCATCACAGAGCAGGTATCTTCGGAAGCCAAAGCCAGTACGTATTGGCTGTTGTTTTTGCCCTTTGGCGGCAAGAGCAAAGAAAAGCTCTATACATTAGCTTACAATCAAGCGGTCAAGAAGGTAGCCAATTGTGATGGGATTATCACACCGCGCGTTGAATACACAAGGCAAGTGTACCCATTCATCATTTTTAGTCTGGTCAATCGAAAAGTGACCGTAACAGGCAGAGGTTACAAACTAAAAACTGATGCTGAAATTAAAAATGAAAAGAGCAATTAAGAAATGCAAAAAGGCAGCGACTCAACATCGCTGCCTTTATTGTTTGCAGAAAAAAACAAGTTCTGCGACATCAAAAAAGGTATCCGTTCATTGATTAAACGAAAGCAAAATCAAAGGGGAAGTATATAGTTATATTCAAAAAAACAACCAGTAGAACAAAGTTATTTGCCATGACAGTGTTTATGCTTTTTACCGCTACCACAATAGCATGGGTTATTTCTACCTATTTTAGGCTCTGCAACAACAGGCGTATGGGCTTGCCTATTGAACTCTTCTACATAATCTATCTGGTGTAAAGACGGAATACGGAATGACATACAACTGTTACCGTTGAAGTTTGTAACAGAAAAATCGCCCAGTGTGATTATGTCCATGCCAAGTAGCAAATCTACTGAATCATAAAGTTTCCCAAGTGTTACATTTAGTTCTGTAATCCTTATGCCACTATGCAATACAACATCGACTAAAAATGTAGGCGAATCAACGATTCCTCCAGCTGTATGGACTGTGGTGTAGCCAGTGGGTTGCAATTGGAGCGCATCAACAACTTTTTGAGTAATAACCGTACCTGTAGCACCTGTATCCCATATGCCGCGCGTATTATAAGGGGTTTCAAAAACATCAGGCATTAGAACAGTCACATCCGTTATCAAAACATTTGTTAACCCTGTGGCTTTCAGAGTCATAGAATGCGAAGAGGGTTTATGCATGGAGGAAGTTAAAAGGTTATTGAAAAGAGACAACTAATGAGTGAAACGTTTGTGAATAGGCATTCTTGTCGGCTTCACACAACTGAATAATAAAAGTCCCCAATGCATGGATTTTTTTAGTTTCCCGATAGGCTTCAATACGAGAACTGTAATCACCAATTATTTTTCGGTCTTTAATGACAATATAACGACCCTCATATTTTTTTATGAGTTCGTGTTGATTGTCAATATAATAGGCGAATTCATCGTGCAACATAATAGATGTGATTTATTGATAGACTTTTTAAGTGTAGTGCAAAATTGCACATAAAATTTTATTTATACAAATAAAATTTACAAAAGCACAATACATTAAAACATTGAATATACAAATATATCCCCATCTTTCATCCCAATACTGAGGCAGCGACTCAATATCGCTGCCTTTTTTGTTTGCAGAAAAAAACAAGTTAAAATTTGGTATTCTAAAATTAATCTTATAAAAATTTAAACTTTTTATTTATAATCTTTCAGAAAGTGTATTACTTTGCTTTTCAAAATTTATAACAACATGAATAAGGAAGATTTTCAGAATAAAGCCCGATGTTTGAGAACCGCATTAAATATCCTCATAGGTGAAGACAATAACGCTTTAAAAGTGATTGAATACATTGAGAGCCAAGAGGATTTTACAGTAACTCAGACTGATATTATTGTACATTTGAAGATGATACCGACTGCAAGAATATATCTTGATTTGGAGCGATGCGGCATACTTGAACCATCTATTGAGAAAGGCAGATTGTCAGAAACAATCAAAAAAGGACGGGCAATCAAGAAATATTATCGCTTGAATAGAAAAAATTGGAAAACAATTAATGATTTTATAAATAATTACGAAGGTTGTAAATAATTGATAATCAATTGATTATAAAAAGGAATAGCAATAATTGTTATTCCTTTTTTTATTTTAATTTATTAAAAATTCAATAAAATAAGTATCAATATACAAAAATTTAATAAATAATGCTTCAATTATTGCAATATTAAATAAACCGCTTTATATTTGCATCAAATACACCACTCAGGGTGTGCAGGAGCAAGGTAACATACAATGAATTAAAGGCTATGAAACAAAAAAAAGAACGGGCAACGGTTAGCCCAACGGAACATCTAAGCAGGTGTTTGAAAAACCCTCTTTTCTCAGCGATCTTTAAAATATTGCTTGAAAAAGATACACGGATTAGACCCAAAGATGTGGCAGAGGTTTTTCAAAATTATACCCCAACGATGGTTGGTAATTATTTTAGGCGACTGCGGCAATATGGCATTTTTGAAAAAAGCCGCGAGGGAAAAGCCGTTTACTACGGATTCAGTGATAAAAAACTGAAAAAAGAAACAGAAAGGTATTTTAAGAACCTTAAAATAGCCGCTTAAAACACCGCTTTTTTAAGACTTTCAAATACATCAATCAATACTCAAATAGCCGCTTCAATACGGTTTTTTTAAGACTTTCAAATACACCAGCATGATTCAATAATTTCATCAATCTATTTTATTTCATTCAAAATTAATTTTCACAATGATTCTACAGCACAACAAAATTATCGGTTCAAATGGCACGACTACATTTCTCCTTGAAAGTTCGGCAGAAACAATTGATTTTCAAACGGTTGCATCTACCCCTTCCCAAACTGAGGCACTCCGCGCGAAATGTAAGCAGATGGTCATCAAAATGACCGACAGCAAAACACCTATTGAGAAAGAAACGATTGCTGAATTTTTCAATACACAGGCAAAAGGAGACAAAGATGGGTTGCTTATGACCCTCATATTGTCAGCTATTTTCAATCGCCTCAATAGCCCCATGACAGATTTTCAATTTTCCATAGTTGAAAAAATGGTCGGTGAAGTGGAGATTTTTTTGGATGGATTCAAATCCCAAATTTTAGATAAGTTTTTTCTTGAACAGAGTATAGATCAGCTCGAAAAAGAAATGTTATCATAGGTTGATATTGTGTCTTTTCATCCGTTCCCCTCGCTTTTCAAATGGCGAGGGTGATTTTTCTACTATTCAATGAAGCATGGTTTTAAATGATATTTTCTGACTATCCCCTGTTTCGGCAAGGGTAGTTTTTTAAGCCACTATTAAAAGTAACATACAGACTATGAAAAATTCTTTTTTACCCTTCATGTTGGGAATAGCGTGGTCACTTACGGGTGTCTATATCTTCCTGAATTGGGATGAAATTACACACAGTGGCTGGCAAATCCCAAAAGTGGGCGTTGTCATTTTCTGTTTAGTCAGCTTTGGCAGTCTATTTTCGTACATGACGCTACTCGTAGCCACACATTACGATGCACCTACGCCTACACGGAGGGACGAAACAAAACAAACATCAACTGAAACGAATGAGACTGAAACGGAGGAGCTGGTAGAGTTGCCGCCATTAAGAACAATTTATAAAAAACATACACTATGAGAAAACCTGAATTAAGGAGCGACAATGCGCGGTTTTGGTTTCGCATTGACTTAGGAGAAATATCATTCTCCATTTTCAACATAACCAAATTCATCAAACTACCTAAAATAGACATTTTTACTGAGGGGTCACTGACGGAGCTTGTCAACGCCATTGCCGAGCGATGTGGCGAAAAAGATGTAGCAGCCTTTAGAATACTGATAATCGGGCTTTTAGCTTGCTTTAGTATTTTGATGTTTTCAAAAATCATTGAATCCATTTAAAAGTTATCAAAATGAGCAATAATAAATTAGACCGTACTCAAATCATTGATATTGACACTTTACAGGCGTTTGGTACGCTCGTGACAGCGGCAAGGTATCAAATTGAAAAGGTGTTCCGATGGCTCAAAAATCCGTATGCTTTGGTTGTGATTGTGTTGCTGTTTACAGCTATGATTTCAGTGTCGTTGTATAGAGACAATAAAGTGCCTTTTAAGGAGATTGTCTATGTAGAAAAAATTGAAAAAAAAATAACGGTTCTCTCGGCTGCCAAGCCAAAAAAAAAAGTAACTAAACCCAATACCATCACCCCCGCAGATAGAAGCATCGAAATAGTACCTTCTACTACCAATACGGTGAGCGACATTAAACCGGCTACAAAATCAGAAATTGACGAAGTACCCCGCTCAGTACAAAAGGACTTTTTAAAGACATACAGTAATATTTCAATTCAAGAAATGGATCGTACAGGCATTCCTGCCAGCATCACGATGGCGCAAGCTGTGATTGAAAGTAGGTTTGGCACCAGTACCCTTGCGAGAGAAACAAATAATCATTTTGGCATCAAGTGTTTTTCTAAAAGTTGCAAACCGGGTCATTGCGTCAATAAATACGATGATTTCCACAAAGACTTTTTCAGAACATACAAAACCGTAGATGAAAGTTTTATTGAGCATAGCAATTTTTTGATGAAAAACACCTACCGCAAGTTATTGAAGTTTGGCAAAGACTATCGGTCATGGGCAAAAGGATTGCGCGAATATGGATACGCTACGGACAAACAGTATGATAAAAAGTTGATTCAAGTCATTGAAAAATATGACTTGACACATTTAGACTATTTATAACAGATTTATACTGAGGGGGTGTTTACGCATCGCATACATATATACATACACGCAAGGAGACTTGTAAACATACAAATTGGTAGAGATACAAACTGCACACACAGATACATTTAAAAGATATTGTATTTTTGTATCTCACATACAGACACGCCCATACATACAAGCATACATATACATACAAGATAATTCTAAAATACAAAATATCATCATGGCATCATTAGCATTAGAAATCAAACTATTGACATACAAAGACATACAGGCGTACACCGCAGGAGATATTGCCGATTATTTTGGCATTGAGCGAGGCACGTTTTCACAAGCCTACGGGCGCAAAGTTCGCGAGGCTAAAATAGGAGGCAATTATAGCGTCAATGACCCCCTCAGTAAAGAAGCCATGCAACGGCTTTCTTTCCATTTCAGCCGTATATCTGAAAATGCTAAGGCTATTTCAGAAGAAATTAAACTGCACCCCCTTGATGCAGACAAATCTCTTCGAGTTGCTGTATCCAATGGCATACAAAGACAATCGCCAACATACAATAACGACAGAGATACAGACATACACATACAGACATACAAAGACAAGATACAAGGATTGAATACAGACATACAGACATACAAAGACAAATACAACGACATACAAATACAGATACAAAAGCACATACAGGAAAAGACAGATACAAATACAAGCATACATACATACATACAAAACGCCGAGCAGCTACAAAGACAAATACAAGTTCTGAAAGACAAGATACAGACACAGACAGATACAATTCTCCAACTGAAAGACACAGACAACTACAAAAACGTAGTGTCCGCTAATACTGAGCTATCCACAGCCAAAATGGAGCGTGACAGCTTTGAGCAAAAATATCAAGCCTCAACGCAAGAAACAGCCCTTTGGAAAGGACAATTGAACCAACTACGAGACGAAATGACCGTGTTGCTCAAAACCATTTACGATAAAGAAGCTGAAATACAACGCATGGCTTTTCAGATAAGCCAAAAAGATATTGATACTGAAAGACAAGTTAGAGAGACAGAAACGGCAATCCGTCTGAGTGTCGGTGAAGAAATCAAAAAAGCTCAAAGTGAATGGGATACGCAAATACATACAACCATACATACATACAAGGAAAGCATTACGAATTTGGAAACTGAAAACGCTCAATTGAAGCTCGAAATAAAGCAGATCGCCAAGAGCAATACTGAGGGGTATCTGAAAATTGAAATGACCGTGTTGGCTGCAATCACAGGACTGTCATTAATAGGGTTTATGATTTTTCAGGGGATTAAAACCCGTGACTTCTTTGTGTTGACTGACTCCGTAGGGAAGGCAGCCGGAGAGACTTCGGCGACTATATTCGCTATCTGTTTCGCCTTTTTTGGTTTGGCGTTGACCATCGCTTTACCGATGTCAAATGAGGAAATGGCTAAAAAAGTGTGGTTTGATTTCCTTCCGGTTCGCACGTTGCCATTGTTGGTGTTCTCAATCATTTGTTTTTTCATCAATATCTATGTCAACTCTGATAAAACGGATGAGTTTACAGGATGGCAAACATGGGTTATTATCAACTTCAAATCGTTCCTCACGCCATTTGCTGAATTTTGCTTTGGATTTATTCTTTTGACTTTGAGGAATAAGAGGGAAGATTTTATTAAACTTATAGACCTTTTAAAATAGGAAAATCTCATGCAACAACAACTTATATTTGACTCTCACACGCATATAGCCGCCTACGAGTGCTTATGTGGAAAACCCAATCAAGCAGGTTTAGCAGCTACTGAAACGCAATGCACTGACCGAGGCTGCGGACTGAAATATAGAATCTCAGGGAGTGGGGTCGTGTCGCTCAAAGTGGCGAAGTTTAAGCCGATGAAAAACCTCATTTTTAACCTTTAAAAAATCTTATCAAATGGAATTTACATTGTACCCAACAAATGATTGCGAATTGAAAGGTAAAGAATTTGAAGTTGACCGCTTAGATTTAAAGCAAAGCGATGATGATTTATTAGGCGAATTGATGATTGAAATGCCTTTAAACAATGATGAAGGTAATGCGAAAATCTATTTTAGCAGGAGCGATGCAATGGCTTTGGCTGGCAATATTGAACTATTTTTGAAAATCATACACCCCTCAGTATAAATCAAATTTTTTTAAATCATTATTTTTCTAATACCCCCTCAGTATTCTGTGATACTGAGGGGGTATTTCTTTTTAAACAAATTTGTTTTATAAATACGAAAAATTTGTTTTTATAAAACAAATAGTTTTATATTGCGACCTGAAGACCGAATTTTTATACTTTTTTACTATGAGTTATAACTTTTTTGAATCTGTTTCGGCAGGTTTTCCAAGTCCTGCTACTGACTATATGGATGCTAAACTCGACCTCAATGAGTTGTGCATCCGAAACCCTTCTGCTACATTTTTCATCAAAGTATCAGGCGATTCGATGCAAGGAGCTTCGATTTCGGATGGCGATATTTTGATTGTGGATCGTTCCATCCATGCGCGCCCAGGCGACATCATTATTGCAGTTGTAGAGTCGGAGTTTCTTGTCAAGCGATACCGCAAGCAGGGCAAATTTGTTGTTTTAGCCGCCGAAAATCTCAATTATACGCCCATCATCATTGAACCTGATACAGATTTTCAGGTTTGGGGGGTCGTTACAAGTGTTATCCATCAATTCAAAAATAAACCTTAATGTTTGCGCTCATTGATTGCAATAACTTCTACGCTTCGTGCGAGCGTGTATTCAATCCAAAATTGGAAGGCAAGCCAATTGTTGTTTTGAGCAATAACGATGGTTGCGTAGTGGCGCGGAGCAACGAGGCAAAGGCATTGGGGATTAAAATGGGCATTCCATTTTTTCAGATTAAAGATGTGATAAAAAAGCAGGGTGTCAAGGTTTGTTCATCAAATTACGCGCTCTATGGCGATATGTCCGAGCGTGTTATGTGTGTATTGCAAGCGCATTGCGCGGATGTGGAGGTGTATTCAATTGACGAATCATTTTTACATTTGAATTTTTATGGTCAAACGGAATCAACCCTCATGGATTACGGTCAAGTTTTGCGGCAAACGGTGAAGCAATGGACGGGTATTCCTGTTAGCGTGGGCATCGCTGAGACTAAAACATTGGCTAAATTGGCTAATCATTTAGCCAAAAAAACACTTTCTGGAGTATTCTATTTATCTAATAATTCTGACATTTTGAAAGAAATTCAAATTGGAGAAGTTTGGGGTATTGGCAGGGCGAATCAGGCACGGCTGCATGATCAAGGGATTCAAACCGTTTGGGAATTGAAACAAATGGCTGAGGCTTGGGCGCGAAAGGAACTCGGCGGTGTGGTGGGGGTACGCCTGTTGAAAGAGCTGAAAGGCTTTCCTTGCTACGAGCTTGAACTACTTGTGACCAATCGTAAAAATATGTGTGTATCTCGTTCCTTTCAGCGCGATATTGGCAATGTCAATGACCTAAAAGAAGCGATTGCCACTTATGCCACGCGCATCGCTGAAAAACTGCGGCATTTTGAACAAAAAACAGGGGCTATATCGGTGTTTTTAGTCAGAAACCGTTTTAAAGGCAATGATACTGAGGGGGGGTATGCCTACTCAAATCAAACCGTAGAATTGAATGTACCGAGTTCAGATACGGCTAAAATTATTGCCTATGCCACTAAAATCATTGAACATTTGTATAAGAAAGGTTTGACTTATAAAAAAGCAGGTATCATCGTCTCCGATTTGCGCCCGGCTAAAACCCTTCAAACAGACATTTTTGGTGAAGCATACACCGAGCGCAAACGTGAAGCTCTGATGGAAACAATGGATAAGCTCAATGCGCGGATGGGGCGCAACACAGTACGCGTAGCTACCTGTACGGGCAAAGCCTTTGGTGATTGGCAAATGAAAGCTGAATATCGCTCACCTCGATACACAACCCGTTGGGATGAGATTTTAGTAGTGAAGTAATCAAAGCTCGGAGCCATAAAAAAAGCAGCTACTTTTCGCGAGTAACTGCTTTTAGACTTTTAAAACAACGCTATTATTTAACGATTACGCTAAACTTTCTTCTTCATTTTGGACTATTTGTAGAGCCTTTTCTTTGAACTCCAAATATGGTGGTGCTGAAGCCGCGCCTCCGCACTCGCTATATGTGTTCAAATAGCGGATGCTATCTACAGCTTGTCGAAATTGAGTCCTCATATCCGGGTTGCCCGTTCTGAAGTAATCCTTCGTTACGAAATTATCCTCGCCCACAAGTTCTCTCAACGCCTTTTCAAATTGTTGCATGGTTACTCCCACAGGCAGTTTTACGGCGCATACCGCCACGTTCTCCGTATTTTCCGTATGTGTATAGCCCATGGCGATACTGAGCTTATGGCGCGTTTGGTCGGATGGTGACGCGCTGCCATCGGGTAGTTGCTCCATCAAGATATTAGCAAAAGTGCTGCCTATTACTGAGGGGTCAAACTTCGCCGCTTTTTTCGCCTTAAATCGGTCAATGCGAACTGCTGCAACAACGGTGTCAAGCACTGCGCTTTTTCTTTCAGCCGCTTTTTGTTCCGCTTCATTTTGCGCTTGGATAGCGTCTTGCTCTGCCTTAAAAGGGTTGACATCTGACGCAGCCGCACCAATTACCCCTTCATTTGGAAAAACAGAATCAAGAATTTGATTAACACCGCCAACCGTAGGTTGCTCAATAGGATTTGAATTTTCCATAATTTAATTTTTTTTTGATGAATAATTTATTTTAAAAAAAGGTAAATTTCGTGTATGTATGCTTGTATGTATGTGAAAAGCACATTAACTCAATGCCCATCTTAACTTATCAATATTGTCCTTCGCTATTGTATATTGAGAAGCATTCTCTAACACTTCATAATAGCGTTGACTAAGCAAGTGTACGAGATTGTCCCCTATTAATTGCATGATTTCTGGCGTTTCAGATGGATTGAAAATATCATCGGCTATTATTTTAGCCTTTTCCTCTTTATTAGGCTTGGGAGAATGTGGAGCAATACAACCTAAAGGAATATTCAATAAATTAGCCTTTGGATTATTGTCCAGTACAACATCCCTAATAAGATCTTCTACCGTTGAATTTAGTTTTGTCATTGATGAATTTATTGAAGCGATTGATGATTTTTATTGAAGCGAATTTTTAAATACATACATACAACCATACAGACACACCCTAAAATTTGGATACACCCTTATCAACAAGGATTATCTCTCTGTCTTTGTAAGCATCATGAAAGGCTATGAAATCAATTTGTTCTATAAACCTCATTTCCTTTGCGAAATATTGCCCTGATTCATCATCTTTCAGGTGGCGCGTCTCTTTTTTAATACCTGTTTTCCTGTTGACGCATTGTTCTAATTCCTCAAAATTGGCAGCGATGCGGCGAATATTGGGCAGAATGGCTTTCATCTGCTCTGTAGAGTAGGGGTTTTTACCAAAAATGAAGCTCTCTTTTCGATTTTTTACGAGTTTCTCGAAGTCAATGTTCAAGTTTTCAGCCTTCAAATCGTCACGAGTGGGGTAGAAGATGATGTTGTACTTTTTGTAAGTGGGTGCGGAATCGTTTTCGTGATATTCAGCGACCATGCTGAAGTGAAAGCCGCCTTTCGTGCTACCCTTGCCGGTAACATAGGCGCACTTTGCGCGAATGAGTTTTGTCATGAGATTTTTAAATTAATAAATGGTTACGATGATTTTTTTGCACACTATGTATGTATGCTTGTATGTATGTAAACCTTGCTGCTAAGAAGAAGTAGATTGTGGATGAGTAGGCGCAAATATATGTAAAATGTAAATACAAATTATCAATTTTGTTCAAAAATAATTGAAAAATGATTGTTGACGAACAAAATATTGGAGAAAACACACAAGATGATAGTCTCGAAAATGCTTACACCGAAGGCGACCAAGCCAACGAGCTTCACATGACATCTATACACGCATCCGAGAACGGCATAGTGGTCAACACTATTGAAGATAAAGAACGGATGGTCCTGATGAAAGAATCTGATGTTTTAAAAATGAAGAATATGCTTTTAGCATATCGCCAAGATAGAGCTGACAAAGATGCTTTTGCAGACGTGACGCGCCGCCTGATGTACTTTTTTTCGGGCATTCCGACAAAAACGGCTGAAATCAAAAAAATCATAGAATTTATTACCTCTTGTTTTTCAATCAAAAACGGCAAACGGAAATTCAATATCATCAAATTAGGCAAAAAGATTATTACAAATGATTTGCCTATGGCTGAAATTGCATCTATGGGCGATGCCTTAAACTTAACTGCCTTTGATGGATTCAAGCCAGTTGATTATGGCGATGCCTTTCAGCGAAATCAAATACCAATGATTGATATTAGCCCTCTTTTGGAAGTCGGAAAAACCCTTTTTAATAACGAAAAAGAAGAAAAATAATGACTGAACCAACTAAGCCCTTGGTTTTTGATGCTGACTTCATTGATGATATTGCTAAAGATGAAGTCGATAGAAAAGAATCTATCAATGAATTTATCCAAAATATGACGCGCCCTGACCGTGTTGCGCCTGAAGACGATAATGAAGATACCCCCTCAGTACAAGGCGATAAATCGGACGACGACGACAATGCAGAAGCCGCAAGCGACGACAAAAGCAATACAGGATCAAGCGAAGGTAAAGACACTTTCAATCTGTTTGATTTTTTGGAATTGGACAATATAGCTGAATGGTGGGAAGGGGCTTTGGTGTTTGGTTCTATCCGAGCGCATGATTATTTCGATGACTCTCGCGAAATTCAGCAAGCTCGTGAAAGAATCGTCACTTCCATGTCGCAAGGTGGCTTGAATGAGGATCAATTGAAATACCTCAAAGCGCGATATGATGAGCTGGGTGTAGCCTTGCAGGAACGGGAAGATGGACGCGCTAATTTGAAAGAAGATTTAGAGTTTCCTGATAAAATCAAAGCCAAATTCAATCAGATATTTAAAAAGTGGTTTGACACAAAAAGTTTGAATGTGGATTTGTCTCCGGGTTGGGCATTGGTGTTGATGGCGTTGGGCATGATGATGTATTCTTTGGTGATTGTCGGTAAAACACGGTATTCATATCGGAAAGTGTAAGTTTTCTTGTATGTCATAGCTTAAACAATTTATAAAAATAATGGCAAAGAAGGTCTATACTGAAGAAGAAACGCGGCAAATCTTAGGCAGTAATTTCAAGATGCCTGTACGTGATTTTGCGGTGACAGGTATTTTTGGTGTGCAAGGGGCAGGAAAAAGCGATTTAATAAGAGAATTAGCTTTGGGATTAGATGATTCCAAAGTCAAAATACTCATAATTGACCCGGCTGGTGCAAGAGGATTTGAAGATTTTAAGGCTATTACTTTTGAGGAATATAAATCTAATTGTGAAAAGTATTCTTCCAAGCATCCAAAAAGATGGAAATCAGGTATTTTAAGAATGCCTATGGCTATTGGCGATATAAATGAAGCTCTCATTTATATCGCTGAAAAGTTCAAAAATGGGATTCTGTTTTTGGACGAAGGCAATTCACTTATTTCACGCGCAGGGACAATTAGCGAATGGCAATCCAAGATGTTTAGGCAATGCCGGAATAGGTGCGTTGATGTTTATTTTGCTGTTCATAGTTTCAAAGATGTCAAAGAGGCAGTGAGGGGACATATCAAATCCATGTTTTTATTCAGAACGCCCGACCAAATTGATTCACCAAAATTCTTTTCCGATTTGGGATATGACGGTGATCACACGGAGCTGTATAACTTGTCAATGCAATCCAGAAAGCGAACCTACAAATCCCTCACGATTCAACAACTGCCAAAAATTTGGCATAGTGAGCAATTTAAAGAGCAACTATTGTCAGTCAAAAAATTAACAAAAGGCTAAAATACTGAGGGGGGTAAGATTATGATTGAAGTGACTTTAAACAACGGTCAAAAAATCAGTTTTCCAAAAGAAAGTGTGGGAACTATTGAGGCATTGAAAGATAAAGTAATAAAAACACGAATGAAAGTCATAGAAGTTCACGCCGATGATAGAGATTTATGGACTATCTTCAATCGCTTTAGTTTCAATGGCAATTACCCATGCACCATCCCCATCGCTCACACGCGCTGCACATGGAAAGGCGAAATGGCAGCTTTTATTTTTGATAATTTGTAAACACCCCTCAGTATTTTTTTTTAAAATCAATCAATTTCAATCAATGAAAAAACTGTTAGTAAGAATCGTTTTTATATTGATATTAATCAGTAATTCAATTCTGATTATGGTTTTACTGCCTATTGTTGACTATTTTGTGAAAGTAAACAAAGCCATGCAACATGGATTTAAAAAGCTGCTCTCCGAAGCTCCACAAGATGTTCGAAGCATGTTTCCCCACACTTATGACTCGAACGGATTGAAATATAATCTGCAATATTTGAAAGAAATATTCAATAGTGTGGCTAAAATGACCGCTGAGGAACAGGCGAAGTTTGCGGATTATGAAACTGTAGAATGGGTTAAATTTTGTAACGACAATGTTCAGGGTGGGGAAGCAGACAGGGAATATTTTCAAGAACATCGGGTTGAAATGTTGAAAGAAGCCTATGGCGACTTAAATACAACTGCTATTGGTAATTTGGCTTATATCGCAGAGCATCTTATTTCAAATGAAAATACTTTTTGGTTTCCAAATGATTGCTACAATTATTTGTCAAAGCTGCGCTTCTATGCGAATCAATATTTTGTGGATTAAGCATAGGTAATTAGGCTATGTAAATCAAACCAATAATCTCCATGACATCATTTGTACAGGTTGAAAATAAGATAGAGAGGGAGTTACGCGTGTACAGAGGAATTGTACTGAAGCAGGACTTGAAAACAGCCGTACAAGCTCCATCCATGAAAGGATTGAGAGCTGACATAGAAAAATTTTGTACAGCCCATGACGATGCCAAAACCACGTACTCAGGCTACGAGCAAAAGCATCATGTCTCTATCATTTTTGCCAAAATGCTCATTTGCCATCTATTTTTAGATTGCAAAATCATTTTAATTAACTGAATTTTAAATGAATTATTCGCCGCCTTTTTTTGAATAATAATTGAATTTTTAGCACTCGGTCACTTCAGGCTTGTCTCCAAACATGGAAGCAAGCCTTTTTTTATGCCTTTTTCTCTGTTTTAGCCATTTTTACTGAGGGGGTCATTCAAGGTTATTTAGAAGTTAAATAGCGACCTAATGAGTCCTAAATGAATCCCAAAAAGGTAATTAACGACCTAAACACGACCTAATGCCTACCCAATGCTCCAAGCTCGCCAAAGTCATTTTCCATATTTGCATTCACTTAAACATTATTAAATGTCATTTCCTAATTAAAAATTATTCAATCAGATGACTGATATTCTGAATCAATTAGCAGCAGGTGGTGGAATCGCTACAATTATTCCTCAGCCCGGCACATCTGCCTCAGCAGCAGCAGCAGCCATCCCTGGCATTGCTGAACAAACCGTGAGTAAATCAACGAAAGAAACCGTGATAGTGGATGGTCCTATGAAAGCAGGTAAAACACCTGAGAATGTTTCAATGACCGGCACGACTTACAGCCACATGGGCGCACCCGTAGAAGCCTTTTTGACTTTCTTCGTGGATGGCTCGGCAGGTACAGTTGGTACGACTGTTACGAAATCAATTTTTGACGCATTCGGCAACAACGCTTGCCGCAACCAATGCGGTGCTGGTGCCGGTGGCGGATCAAATGCTGACTTCCGCGTGTATGGTGAAACAATCAATGGTTGCGACACTTTGGCAGCGTTCATTCGCAAATTGTCTGCGGGTCAATCTTATGATATCAGCTCATTGAAAGTTGAAGATGTCACAGGTGGTACTTCGCAAGATATTGACTACACTGTTTTGGTGAACCGCTACAATTTCAACGGCGAAGGTGCTTCTTCTCCATTGCGCTTAGGCGATATGCTTGACAGTAAGCAATTTCACCGCGATGTAGCTGAAGGTTCAGTGACGGGCAATTCTTCTCGCTTGGATGGTGACACGTCTTGGGATGTGCCTGTAAAAGGTGGCAAGAAGGCGAAAATCACTTTGCGCATCGTGAAACGCTACCAGTATTAATCGCCAAAAGCACTAAAAGACAGCAAGCTCATGTCGATTACTGTAAAATATATTCCTCTGATTGATGAAGTCATAAACCGCAATCCCGTTGCGGTGCGGCTCAATGCTATACGTCTTGGATTGGGCGACGAAAGTTTTCAACTTTCTCGCCAATCCTTGATGGTTTCTATCTCTGATTGGCAAAAGAAGAATACGGCTACTGAACAACAAGTCGCGGATATGCTTCGAGATGTTTTGAGCGTGGAAACGGCATTGCAAACAGCAGTTGCGGAATTAACCAATCTAAAGCCTCAGCCTCCAAAAGATATTGAGGTGCCGGATTGGGCGGTGTATTTGACAGGTTTTTTGCTTGTTCTTGGTGTTTTTGCTGCTTTATTGGGTAGTGTAAAAATCATTCAAAAAATATTTTCATAACCTAAATAAATTCCATCCAATGAGAATTTTTGGTAAAGAAATCAGTAGCACAATGCTTATTGCCTTATCACTTTTAGTAGTGGCGGCAATTGCAGGTGTTTGGTATTGGAAAAATCATCACACAAAACATGATGATCATACGACAACCGTAGCAGACAAAGCAGCTACTTCATCTGTGTCAACAGGCGCAGTAAAAGTTGGTGAGAAAAGAGGATTTGCCATGTCAGGGATTGGTTTAGTTTTTCCAAACTAATACACCCCTTGATGCCTTTGGCTTCATCACGCTTCGGCGTGACAGTAAAAACGCATAAATTATGTCAGCACTCGGTAATGTTTTTACGCCAGCGGTCAATAAAGATGTATCTGTCAATCAGTCAACTATCTTCAAATGGACGGGGTATATGTTGCTCATTGCAATAGTGTTGTACATTATTTTTCCGAAGGTCAAATCTTTCTTTTCAGGGTGGTTCGTGAACGTGGCAGATGTGCCATACAATGTTCCGGGCGATGGCTCAGTAGATACCACTGCAAAGAAAAGTTACTACGAGGGCTTGGTTCAGCAAATGCACTTAGCTCTCACTACATCCTACACGACAGGTTTACAAGCTGGACCGCGTTGCAAGGCATTTGAACGATGGGTCAAGGAATTGAATAATAACGAATTTCGCTATTGCTCCAATATTTTCAAAGGCTCATATCGCAAAACGGTTAGGCAATTGGTGAACGAAACGAACTGGTCAGGTTGTGGTTCTTTCGGAACAGACTACGGATCGTTATTTCAAAGAAAACTCGACGCGCTTTCTATACCTTAAAACGGAGCAAAAACATCATGTTTAAATCAATAAGCAATTCATTCTCAGCTTGGTATAATGCCCAGACACCGCGCACTCGCATCTTTACGGCAGTCCTTGGTGCATTAGCCGTTGTCATGTTTCTCTATTGGTTTTTTGTCCGCTTTGTGGGTAAAAATATGTCGAGTGGCAAGTCTTTCAAGGATACGCCCATACCAACGGGTACAGGCACGAACACAGGTACAGGCACGAGTGTACAACCGAACTTCACAGATAGTCCGCAGCTATTCGCTAACGAGTTGATGGTCGCTTTGGAATACACGTGGGGCTTTGGTTCTATATGCGGCAATCCGGATAACCTCTGCTATCGCTTGCAAAAATTGGCAGGAAGTAGCGATGAATATATTCGCTCAGTCGGGAAATCCTACTCAGGTGCCAGTACGCAGTCGCTTTCACAGGCGATTCAAAAGAATCCGTGTGAGTGCTTGGCTTCCTGTTGGACATGCCGAACCACTAAATACCCGGCGAATAAAACAGGGCTTATTTCAAAACTTCAACAATTCGGTTTTTAATCATGGCAGCAAAAGCAAATAGCAATACTCGAATTTTGGTTGTGGCAGTTGCCCTTGCTATTGCAGGATATGGCTTGTATTTGTTGAATAAGTATTTGAAAAACTTGCAAAAGCCAACGGATACCCCCTCAGTATTGGACACTAATTTTGACCCAATGGGCGGTAATTATGGTACAACAACTACAACCACAACAAAGCCATCAACAGCCACTGGGGTAGATGTAGATAAAGTATTGAAAACGGGAAACAAAGGGGCAGATGTGAAGCAATTCCAAACGGTTTTGAATCAAATAGCCGACAAAACAAAGGATACTAAAATATCCGCAGACGGTGACTTTGGTAAAAAAACGGATGCACTCTATCAAAAGCTCTCCATGAACGGGTCCGTTTTTCAAGCGACAATTAAAGATGCGAATCGCTATTTGACTACGCTTTCAGGCGGCAACGTGACAAGCAGTTCTTCAGGGAATTTCTTTTATGTACCCCTCGACATGGCAACCGCCATTAAATCTGCCATTAATGTGTCGTGGTTTCAAAACAAATGCGCTAAAGGAAGTGCCATGTGCGATACATTGAAAAAAGTGTATGGTCAAGGTACTGAATTTTTGCTTGCCGTTGGGCGCGAATACGTGCAGCGCAATGACAACAAGCTCAGTTCTGACATCAATAAATATTTCAATGAGTCGGAAAAGTGTTCATGTCAAACAAGCGCAAGCGGTTCACCACTTCAATACAGTTTTGAATCTGCTAAAATAGAATCAATCATTGCACAACTGAAATTGGCGAACTTATGATAGGATTCAGCAATAGAGACATTCTCATCGGTATTGCCGTGGGTGTAGTGATTAGCGTACTTGCTGATATTATTGCTCACTGGCTAAAACCTAAAATCTTTACAAAATGACATTGGACTCTTTCAACGCTTTTGTTTCAAAAAACAAAGAATTGATAAGCTCTTTGTTAGTTTCTACGGTTTTTGGTGCGCTGCTAATAGGCATACTGGCTACTATTTTCGGCGGTTATATCCTCAATCGGATAGAAGAAAAGCGACTTAAATCATCAAATTAAAATCATTCATCAAAATGAAATTCGGTCAATATATCATTCTCGCAGTAGTCATTGTTGGCTCTCTCGTTTCGTGGACTTATATCACGCAATGGCAAGTTAAAATGAAAGCTGAAAAGGCTGCAAAAGCCGCAAATAAAACAACATGACACCTGACATATTGAAACTATTAAGCAATGTAGCTGATAACAAATTAACAATCAATGTGAAAACAGGGGTTGAAAATGACACCATTGTAAAATTATCAGTAGCGTCTGTTGTTGTGGGTATCGTCTTGTTGGTTCTCAAATTCATGGTTTTCAAAAAGTAAGCACGATGGAAGAGAAAATAAAGTACATCTATACCGCTGATTGGTTTTCAGTAGCCATGATGGCACTTGCA
The DNA here is from genome assembly GCA_043733645.1 of Flavobacterium sp. Lineage (GTDB taxonomy): Bacteria > Bacteroidota > Bacteroidia > Flavobacteriales > Flavobacteriaceae > Flavobacterium. The sequence goes on from JAYTGH010000187.1 coordinate 33,940, forward strand.
GGTATAGTCGTCGTCGTGATTCTTACAACTGTCAGTTGGAGGCTTGAAAAATTCGGGCGATTGCTCTAAAAATCTATTGTCTAACATCTAATTTCTACCAATATAATGAGTTGTGGATGCGTACCCGGACGTCACTCGCCCCAAGCGATAATTGTTGCTGATACTGGAAACATGGGCGGTATTTCTCGCATACGCAATGTGAGTATTTGGAACGAAACGCCTTGGGCAAATTTAGCCAACAGACAAGTGAAATGGCATCTTTTCAAAAATGGATATGAAGTGATTGCTTCGCCTCAATTGCCTTTCACTGCTAAAATTGACTTTGCAGGTGTCCGACACACCCCCTCAGTATCAGACGGTGACAAGCTCAATTTTGAAGATGCTACGGCTGATGTTATCCGTTTTTTGGAGTCGAAATACATTGTGGTTTTGCCCAATGATAGACTTGAAATCGGACTTGAAATTGTGAACGGTAACAATGAAAAAAGTGATTTGAGCAATCTCATCATTTTGCCTCGTGGCGTGAACGATAGCTGTTGCGATGGTATGGACAATTACCTTTTTGTCATCGGTAAAGTTGATCATTGCGCCCTCGTCACAGTCGGCGGTTTCGATTACTGCCTTACTACACCTGTTTTAAATTAATCATTTTCTTATACTCAAAATTTCAGTCAAATGCCCGCTAAAAAAAAGATCACTAAAAGAAGTAAAAAACCTGCTTCAGCTAAACAGTTGGCAGCTCGCGCAGCGATGAAAGTACGGATGCAAAAAATATCCGCTTCTCGCAAGCCCAACGAATCAATGAAAGATGCTGTAAAACGCTATTTCGCGAAATAGTTGTAAAAATGAGTAGAACCTATAAAATTAAAAAAAGGACTTGTGTGGATCATAATCAGAATTTAGATGAGTCCTTTTCTTTTTCCTTTTAAAATTCCTTTTTCGGTAGCTTAAATAGTAGAAAAATGAGTCAAAGTAAACGCGCAAGACAACTTGTCGCTCCCACCGCTCCAAAGAGCGATTACAAAAATATCGCAGCATATTCAGGCACAGGCAACCACGACGATGCCCTTTTGACTCATGCAGAAGTTGTAACAGCAGCTTTAACTGACCCCTCAGTAAAAGGCTCAATAGCAGCCCAAAATCTCCGCAATGTCAAAAACCTATCCCTCACGGATGGGGCAACTATTCCCATTTCTACATTTGAAACGCTGTTTCGCGTAGGTGTAGAGCCTTTGAGTGGTGGCTATTTAGCTCTTGTTCGCGTGACTTCGGTATCTGCTCCGAGTGTTTCAGACCGTATGCAATTGCAAGCAACTGTCAGCTATATGATTGGTACACCTCAAACTATTAACGTCAAAAATCACTATTTTTTAGAGGCTTTTTACGCTAATAATGTTCTTGTGAGTGTACAAACTGTAACTAATGTTCAGCTATTGCTTGACTTAATTGCTCTCGATGAAAAGATTGATGCCACCTTAAATGCTGCCAACGAAATCACGGATTGGAACGCCACAACTGGCGGCGCGCAAATTCTCAATAAGCCCAACATATTACAAAAATTAGGTGGCAACAACGTGCCATCCGCAGGGAAATATTCTATTGATGTAGATGCCAACGGCAACGTTGTTTTGTCAACGTTGACCAACAACAATCAAAGCGTAAGTGCTTTTGACATGCAGTATATCAAGCAAATTCCTTTCTTGAATAGCGGTCAACTGCAAATGTCGAGCATTGAAACCGCTTTCCGTAGAACGGTTTCGTCGGTAGTGTTGAACGGCTATTATGTCGGTATTTTTCAGTGCAAACAGTCTAATCCCCTCAGTGCAACGGCTACACTCAACTATACAATACAAGGCAGCGCAGAAACTTTAGCGGTTTTTCACGACTGTATGATTGTGTTCAGATATGAGGCAAATGTATTGACTGATATTGAAGTTCTGAATGATGCGGCTCTTAAAGCCAAAGTATTGCAGCTTGAAACGGCTATTAATAATGGCAATGGTAGCGGCTCTACACCTCTCATGACGGATTATGCCCTCAGCACTTTCGATGTGCAATATCAAGGTGTTCTTTCGGGCATTGTTCGCGCTTCAATGACAGGTGGTATTATTCAATCGAATAATTCATTGCATTACGGCTTATATCACAATATGTACATATCGGGGGGTCGTCCAATCATTGAAAAAGTCCGCATTTTCGCTCAGTCCGCAGCCTACAACAATGCAGGAGATTTTCTTTTTGCCTTTCATAAAGACAACTTTCCAACAGTTCGTGATAGCGTTTTCGGACGCGGTATGTATCCTACTCCAACGCTGTTTTCAGCCAATACGCTTAATGCGCCATCATACAGCGCGCAAAATGGCAACGGTGCT
>JAYTGH010000188.1:0-2182 GCA_043733645.1 Flavobacterium sp.
CGATACAGTTGTGGTTACCGGAGGAGAACCTTTGACTTGGGACATGACTTTGCTTACCCAAAAGTTAAAAGAAAACAATTTAAAAGTCCATATCGAAACTTCAGGAGCTTATCCTGTAACTGGAACTTGGGATTGGTTTTGCCTTTCACCAAAGAAAAATAAATTGCCAGTAGCCGATGCTTATGCGATTGCCAATGAACTAAAGGTAATTATTTATAACAAACACGATTTCATTTTTGCCGAAGAACAAGCAGCCAAAGTAAACCCTAATGCTGTTCTTTTCCTGCAACCCGAATGGAGCAAAAAAGAAGAAATGACACCGCTTATTGTCGATTACGTAATGAACAATCCTAAATGGAGAGTATCGTTACAAACACATAAATATTTGAATATTCCTTAAACTATGAAGAAGTTTTTACTTGTTATGCTATTGTGTTTTAGCCAAATAAACTATGGTCAAGGAGGAGAATATAATGATGTTTATCCTTCAGATGTTATATCTCCGGTATTTAATGGTGGCGGAATGGAAAAGTTTAATGAATATGTCAATAAAGAATTTGATTATTCTAAAGTAACAAAAGAAGGAAAGCTTGAAGCTGCTTTTACTGTTGATGAAGAAGGAAATATAGCCAATATTAGGATTATCCAAATTTTAGATATGGAGTCGGCAACAGAATTCATCAGGGTTTTGAAAAAATGTCCAAAATGGCAACCTGCAAAACAGAACGGCAAACCATTTAGCGTTAAAATTAAATACCCAATGGTTTTTAAAGAGAAAGTTAAAAAACAATTGGAAACTGATGAAACCGCCAAAACACCTATAAATGATAACAATACAAATGCAGATGATAAAGTGTATGAGATGGTACATATTGAAAATAAACCTGCCTTTGGAGGAGGCTTGAAAAAATTCTATGAATTTATAGGACAAAATTTTAATGTCCCAGATGTTGAAGGATTAAATGGTAAAGTAGTAGTGTCGTTTGTAGTTGAAAAAGATGGAAGTTTAACAGATATTAAAGTCTTAAAAGATATAGGTTATTATACAGGAAAAGAAGCTGTCAGAGTATTAAAAATGTGCCCAAAATGGAATCCCGGAATGCAGGAAGGAAAACCCGTTAGATGTCAATTTACTTTGCCAATTTCCATTAGAGCAAAATAATATAGTTTTAATAAAAATGAAGTCACAATTCCTTTTAGACCAAAATATCACCTTCTTAAATCACGGTTCTTTTGGTTCTTGCCCAAAACCTATTTTTGAAGAATTTCAACGCTTTCAAAGAGAATTAGAATCCGACCCTGTTGAGTTTATTACCAAAAAGCAACCCAAGTATTTAAAAATAGCCCGCGAAAGTTTAGCCAAGTTTGTAGGTTGCAATGGAGAAGATTTGTTTTTTACTTCCAATCCAACGTATGCTATTAATGTTATTATGCGAAGCCTAAAGCTAAATGCAGAAGATGAAATTTTAGCGACCAATCACGAATATGGCGCCATGGACAGAACATGGAATTTCTATTGCAAAAAATCAGGAGCAAAATACATCCGGCAAAATATAAGCTTACCCGTTGTATCTAAAGAACAAGTCATCGAAGAATTCTGGAAAGGATATAACCAAAACACCAAGGTTGTTTTTTTGAATCAAATGTCGAGTGCCACAGCGTTGATTTTTCCTGTAAAAGAGATTTGCGACCGAGCCAAAGAATTGGGTTTGATTACCATTGTTGACGGCGCACATGTTCCGGCACATATTGATTTAAATATTTCAGAATTGAATCCTGATTATTATACTGGAACCTTACATAAGTGGATGTTGGCTCCAAAAGGCAGTTCGTTCTTATATGTAAAACCGGAACTGCAAAATGAGTTAGAACCTTTGGTAGTTAGTTGGGGTTATGAAAGCGTAGCGCCGGGTGAAAGCCAGTTTTTGGATTATCATGAATTGCAGGGAACTCGAGATGTTTCGGCTTTTTTGTGTACACCAAAAGTAGTGGAATTTTTAGAGCAAAATAACTGGAAAGCTGTTTCAAAATCCTGTAAGGAAATAGTTTTTAATAACTACCAACGCTTTTGCGATTTGTTAAATACAAAACCACTTAGTCCAATTACAGCAGAATTTTTAGGACAAATGGCGAGCGTTCCTGTCAATACCAAAAAGCCGACGGAGCTAAAAGAAGTATTGTA
>JAYTGH010000189.1:0-6231 GCA_043733645.1 Flavobacterium sp.
TAGTCTGGGATTCATATCACTTCAAAACAAAAGATATTTTGAAGAACTATTTCATCTTTGTACGTCTATTCGAAAACAAAATGAAACAGTAGCTCCTTCGAAAAAAAACCAGCAATTCTAATTCAATTCCAAAGCTGATCATCCTACAAATAAATCACAACTAAGATTCTATGAAAAAATTATTCGTAACAAAGAATCCATATTTAATATTTTTGCCCTTTCTTATACTATATATCGCTGTCATTTTATTTTTTCCCACAGATGGAAAATTTGGAGACGAAACCTACTACATAAAGTTTGCGCATAATATTATTAACGGGTACTACTCGCCATCTGAGCCTGATGTTGATTTAATGTATGGTCCAGGCTATCCATTAATTATTGCACCTTTTATTGCCTTGAATTTACCTTTGATTTGCATTACTTTATTGAATGCAGCTCTCTATTATTTCTCGATTATTTTATTATTCAAATCATTGCTACTGGTTGTTAACTTTAGGATTGCAATAATAACTTCCCTTTTTTGGGCCTTATATTATCACAGCTTTGAACAATTACATTTAATCTATACTGAAACAATAACATCATTCTTAATTTCATTAATAATATACTACACTATTAAAACCTTTAGTCCTGAGAATTTTATGAATACTAAAAAACTTATTATCATTGCAGGATTTGCTTTGGGATATGTCGCCATGACAAAAGTTATATTCGGATATGTGCTAATCTGCATGTTAATTGGCTCAGTATTCGTATATTTAAAAAATAGAAAATCAGTAAATTACCGAAAAGGTTTATCCATTTTGTTAATTGCAATAGCAACTACATTGCCATACTTAATCTATACATATCATTTGACAGGAAGAATTTTGTATTGGGGAACATCCGGAGGTACAAATTTATATTGGATGAGTTCACCTTATCCTCGTGAAAATGGGGATTGGTACAATTTTGATAAGCTAGAAAGCACCTACATCAACAATTATGAATATTCAAGTATGCCTGGAAGATTTGATTCGATTAGAGTTAATCATTTAAAAGATCGTGAAGAGTTGTATAAAATTAAAGGTGTTGAACAAGACGATCTCTATAGAAAAATAGCTATTCAGAATATTAAATCTCATCCGCTGAAATTTCTACAAAATTGTATCAGTAATGTAGGAAGGTTTTTCTTTAATTATCCTAAATCATACGTCCTCCAGCGCCCAATAAATTTAATAAGGTTACCACTTAACGGTACATTAATCCTAATATTAACTTTCTGTTCAATACCAACAGTTATTAGTTGGTATAGAATTGCTTACCCAATCCGATTTATGATTTTTATTGCACTGTTATATATGGGGGGGAGTATACTGGGGAGCACTGAACCCCGTATGTTTAGTGTGATTGTTCCAATATTGCTGATTTGGATTGCATATATTTATCAAAAATCAGTAAAAATAAAGTGGAAATTCGATTAGAATTCATTTAAAAAACATATTGTTTTGTAAAACGAATATGTGTTAAGGACTTTAAAAAAATCGACAACCTTTTTAAAATCTATATCAGTAAAAACAAACATTTCATTTATGAATAATATCTTATCAGTTTCTATAATAATCCCTACTTTAAATGAGGAGTTATATATAGAAAAATGTTTAAATTCTATTTTTCTTCAATCCTATCCCTCAAACCAAATAGAAATATTTGTCATTGATGGCGGAAGTCTTGATAGAACAAAAGAAATTATTAATCGTCTTGGTTCTTCTCATTCAAATTTATTCCTTTTAGAAAATAAAAAAAAGATTCAATCTGCAGCATTTAACATCGGTATCGATGTTTTTAAAGGTGATATTCTTATAAGATTAGATGCTCATTGTTTTTATGACTCCAAATATATCCAGTATTGCATTGAAAACCATATGTTATCGGATTATGGAAACGTTGGGGGCTTTTGTTTTATGGAAACCGGGACAGACACAAACATGGCAAAAGTATTAGCCAGAGTAAGTTCCTCTAAATTTGGCCTTGGTGGCGCTGCTTACAGAGTTGGTAAAGTGAAAAAATTCACCGATTCTGTCCCTTTTGGTTCTTTCACGAGAAAAATACTCTCGGTTGTTGGGAAAATGAATGAATCCCTCCCAAGAGGCGAAGATAACGAATACAATTCAAGAATTAGAGAAGCTGGATATAAAATTTTATTTGATCCTAGAATTATATCTTATTATTGCTTACCTCTTAATTCGAAGTTGTTTTTAAAAAAATATTATACAAACGGGTATTCCATTGGTATATTATTGAGAATTGCCAAAAAATCAGTAAGTCTCAGACATCTTGTTCCGCTTGCATTTCTGTTTGCTCTTAGCGTTGGGATATTGCTTTCATTTTTTATTGCTCCGTTAAAATTTGCTCTGCCTATATTTATAGGTATCTATTTTATGCTAAATTTGTTATCCGCTGTTACAAAATTCTCAAAACATGAGATAAGACTTATTCCAATCTATATCTATATAGTTTTCCTAGTTCATTTATATTATGGTGTAGGAACATTGCTTGGTTTTATAAAGGGAAAGTATTAAATATACAACTAAATTTATAATCATTTCAATATACTCAATTCTTACATTCTATATCTTTATTTATATCACTTGCTGATAATATTGATAGAAATTTTAACCAAAATAAGTAATTTAAAAAAATTCACTTGAAAAATAATATACTTTTAATGGGTCATTTAGGACTTTCCAAAAACCTTTTTGACGGGCAAACAGGTAAAACCAGAAATGTATTGAAACTGCTCCAGTCGAAAAGTGTGAATTTCAAAAGTGTGAATTATTTTGACACTCAAGAATTCAGAAGTTCCAAGTTATCATTTTTCCAGATGATAAATAAATTAATTAAATGTAATGTACTCGTATACCTACCTGAACGAAATAATCTAAAATACCTCTTCCCTATTATTTATATAATATGCAAGCTTAAAGGGATCAAAATTGTTTATTTGGTAGTTGGTGGTTGGTTGGATGATTATCTTCATTCAAAGCAGTTATATATCTCTATGCTTTCAAAAATCACAGGAATATTCACTGAAAGTAATCAATTAACCAATAATATAAAAGATCACCATAATCTTCAAAACGTGATAACTTTCCCTAACTTTAGGATACACAATTTTATCCCCTCATTCAATCAAAATGCTGACACCTTTAAAATAGTTTATATGGCAAGAATTTTCAAGGAAAAAGGCGTTGATGTTGTATTCCGTTTGGCTGAACATATACAAAAGAGATTGGGGACCGAACATCCCATTAGCATTGATTTTTACGGTCCCATACAAGTAGATGAAGAGAGTTATTTTAGAGCAGAGCTCAGAAAGTACAGATTCGTATCTTACAAATCGGTTCTGGAACCAGACCATATTTACGAAACTCTTGATCAATATGATTTATTAGTCCTTCCGAGTCGGTATTCAAACGAAGGCTTTCCAGGGACAATAATGGATGCGTATATATCTGGAATTCCAGTGATTATTTCCAACTGGATGTTTATGCCAGAATATGTTGATAATGGATCTTCAGGATATATATTCGACTTGAATAAAGAAGAAGATTTTTATTTTTTGGTTGATAGTCTTTATAATGATCGGATGCAATTATTAAAAATGAAGCATAGTGCATTTGAAAAAAGCAAAGAATATTCGTCAGAGGTTGCATGGCAAATTTTAGAGCCATATTTGATTAATTAAACCATTTATATTAAATGATTTGACATGAATAACTCATGCCATTAAATAAATTAAGTTTAATTTACCAAACCGGTCAGGATTCCATCATAAATCTTCGGAAATAAAGTCTAATTAAATACTTGCATGAAGAAAAAAGTATTAGTATTGGGTCATTTGGGCTTCATCGTAAATCTATTTGATGGACAAACAAATAAAACGCGAAACGTTTATGAATTACTGCGATCAAAGAAAAATGAGTTGAAAAGTTTAAAATACTTTGACACTCAAAAGTTTAAATATTCATTGAGCTCGCCTTTTGAGATGATTTTTAGCATAATGCGCTGCGATACCCTAATCTACATCCCAGCTCATAATAATCTTAAATATTTATTTCCGATTATTTATTTCATATGCAAAATATTAAAGATAAATTTACTTTATATAGTTGTAGGAGGTTGGTTGGATGAATACTTAGAGAACAAAAGACTCCATACTTACTTACTTTCAAATATCGAAGGAATTTTTCCACAAACCAACCAGCTATGCGAAAAATTAAGAAAGCATTACCTTTATAAAAATGTTGTTTACTTTCCAAATTTCAGGATGCAGTCGTTTATTCCAACTTTTGAGCAAAACCATGATGATTTCAAAATAGTTTTTATGGCACGAATATTTCGGCTGAAAGGGATAGATAAAATTTTCGAATTAGCCAGGTTCATTGAGGATAAATATAAGAAAAATCATACTTTTATTATTGATTTTTATGGACCTATACAAAAGGATGAGCTGGATTATTTCAACGAGAAAATTGCGAAATTCGAATTTACATCTTACAAAGGAATCTTAAATCCGGAAGATATATACGCAAAACTAAATGAGTATGATTTGCTGGTTCTACCAACGAGATATCCGGGAGAAGGTTTTCCAGGTACAATTTTAGACGCGTATATTTCCGGGATACCCGTTGTCGTTTCGGATTGGAAATACTTGTCCGAATTTGTAGATCATGGCGAGTCAGGCTTTCTATTTGATCTAAATCGAGAAGACGAGCTTCCTTTTTATATCGATAAACTTTATAATGATCGCAATCTATTATTACAAATGAAAAAGAAAGCCTTTGAAAAGAGTCAAAGCTATTCCTCCGAAGGAGCCTGGAATATCATTAAAAACTATTTTTAATTTGTTTCAACTTAATCATTCATTATAGATAGTTTCCATATTAGGGATGTTTTTTTCACCAAACTCCTGATAATATTGCAATACCAAACTATAATTCACACCGTTTAATATGCAAGCAAAATCATTATCTGTGATATGTCCAATATACAATGAGTCGATGTATATTGCTTCTTTTATAGAATCAATTTTAGTTCAGGATTATCCCAAAAATGATATGGAGATATTATTGGTTGATGGTATGAGTAATGATGACACAAGAGCAACTGTTCAAAATTTCGTTAATAAATACGACTTTATAAAGTTCCTTGAAAATCCAGATAAAATTGTTTCTCACGCTCTGAATATTGGAATTAAAGCTTCCGTGGGCAAGATCATCATAAGGGTTGACGCACATTGTCTATATCCTGTAAACTACTTTTCAACCTTGGTACAGAAGATTATAGAATTGAATGCGGATAATGTTGGGGGACTTGTTTTAACCAAGCCCGGAAATTCGTCAACCGTGGCACAGGCTATATCAATAGCGATGAGTAACGTTTTTGGTGTAGGGAATTCGTTTTTTAGAATAGGCAGCAAAACAATAAAGGATGTTGACACAGTCCCTTTTGGATGTTTTAAACGGTCAATTTTTGATCGGATTGGCTATTTTGATACAGACCTAATAAGAAATCAAGATGATGAGTTTAACGCTAGAATTATTAAAAATGGAGGAAAAATTTATTTAATTCCAAGCATTGTAGTAACTTATTTTGCCAGAGAAAAGGTTTCAAAAGTTGGAGAAATGTTTTACCAATACGGATTATTTAAGCCTTTAGTTTTCAGAAAAATTGGGGGATCTACAACTTTACGTCAATTTTTTCCGTTCGTTTTCGTTTCAGGATTAATATTGGGATTTAGTCTTAGCTTTTTCTTTAAAAGTTTATTTTGGATTACTGGAGCCTTATTATCCCTGTATTTTCTTCTGGCAATAATTTTCTCTACATTTGAGGCAGTTAAATTCAAAAATATTCGTTTAATATTTTTATTACCCTATGTTTTCTTCGTTATACATCTTAGTTATGGATGGGGATACCTTGTTGGGATATTCAGATTTTTATTACTTAATAAGAAAAGCTCCAATGTTAATGTTAACCGTTAAGTATTTATCAGAAACCATTAAATAACGCTTTGATATTCAAAATGCGCTGATGAGCAATTCATTAATTTTGCTTGACAAATTGGAATAAATATTTAATAACCAATCCGACACGAACACTTTATTTCAACTAAATGTAAATAAAGCTATTAAAAACATATTCCGTTTTTAATAGAATAAAGCGGAATCTTGTTTGCGAACTCGGAAT
>JAYTGH010000190.1:0-2178 GCA_043733645.1 Flavobacterium sp.
TGCCGAATGGGGATTGAGTATGCGAATAGATTCAACCTTTCGCTATCCTTTCAATATGACTTTGGGCGCTATCAAAGATTTGAAATTGGTAGAAAAAGCAGGGGTTAGCATGGCAAAAGAAAGTAAGAGAATGGGAATCCATTTCAATTTTGCGCCAGTTTTAGATATCAATACCAATCCAAAAAACCCAATTATTGGTTACCGTTCTTTCGGCGAAAACAAAGTTAATGTTACTGAACACGCAATAGCACTGATGAATGGCACACAAAGTCAGGGAATTTTCGCAACTGGAAAACACTTCCCGGGACATGGAGATACTGCAACCGATTCTCACAGCACATTGCCTGTAGTTAACGCTTCACGTGATCATTTAGAATTGGTAGAATTATATCCCTACAAAAGAATGTTTGATGAAGGTTTGGTCTCGGTTATGGTGGCGCATTTGAATGTACCAAGTCTGGAACCAAGAGCAGGTTATCCAACTTCTATTTCTTATGATGTAGTAACCGGTTTGCTAAAAAACGAACTTGGATTTGACGGATTGATTTTTACAGATGCCTTGAATATGAAAGGCGCAAGCAATTTCAGAAAACCAGGCGATATTGATTTGGAAGCTTTTATGGCAGGAAATGACATACTACTTTTTGCAGAAAATGTACCGCTTGCTTCAGAAAATATATGTGTGGCTTATCAAGACAGTCTTATTACTGATGCCCGATTGGCGCAGTCAGTAAAGAAGATTTTACACTATAAGTTCAAAGCAGGATTGAACAAATACAAACCAATTGAAGGTATCAATTTGTACAATGATTTGAATCCAAAATCGAATGAAACGTTGCAATATGAATTGTATGAAAATGCAGTTACCGTTGTGAAAAATGATGGAAACATTCTACCGATTAAAAACCTGAATCAGAAAATTGCCTATGTAAAATTAGGCGATGATACCAACAGTTCTTTTGTCAGCACTTTAAAGAAATATACCGAAGTTACCGAAGTTTCAGATAACAATATCGACACTTTAATGACAAAATTAAAAGATTATGAAACCGTAATTATTGGTTACCACAAATCAGATAAATCATGGTGGAAATCGCCAGAGCTGACAGTATCTGAATTGCAAGTAATTGATTCAATTGCCTCTAAAAAGAAAGTAATTATCGATTGTTTTGCCAAACCTTATTCATTATCAAGAATTTTTAATTTTGATGAATTGCCTGGCGTAATCGTTTCATACCAAAATGGAGATATTGCTCAAGAAGTTTCTGCTGAAATAATTTTTGGAGCAGTTGATGCCAAAGGATTGCTTCCGGTTTCTATCAATAGCACATTAAAAGCCGGCGACGGAATCACAACTCAAAAACTAAATCGATTAGGCTTTTCAAATCCGGAAAGTGTAGGCATGAGTTCAGAGAAACTAAAGCAAATTGAAACCTATGCGCAAAAAGCAATTGATGGCAAAATGGCACCGGGCATGCAGATTCTTGTTGCTCGTAAAGGGAAAGTCATTTATCAAAAATCATTCGGAAAGCAAACCTACGAAGGTGATGTAAAAGTTAAGAACAGTGATTTGTACGATGTGGCATCCGTAACTAAAATGGTTGCTACTTTACCAAATGTCATGCAGGCTTACGACCAAAAGAAAATAGCACTCGAAACTACTTTAGGCGAAATGCTGCCACTATTTAAAGGCTCTAACAAACAGCAAATGACATTTAAGGAATTGTTATCTCACTATGGCAGAATGCAGGCGTGGATACCTTTTTATAAAGCAACTATTGATTCAATTACTAAATTGCCATTAGATAAATACTATCGGAAAGTATACAGCGAAGGATTTACAAAACGGGTCTCCGATAGTTTGTATTTACGCGATGATTATCATGACACCATTATGAAACGAATCATCAATAGTCCGCTTATTGATAAAAAAGAATACCGTTACAGCGATTTTACCTTTATTATTTTGAAACAATATTTGGAGAAAACTATGGGCAGACATTTGGACGAATTGGCTACCAATAATTTCTACAAATCATTAGGAATGAACAACACACTTTTTAATCCTTTGAAGAAGTTTGATAAAAGTGTAATTGCGCCAACTGAGATAGATACGTATTTCCGTCATGATACTATTCAGGGTTATGTTCACGATATGGAAGCAGCGATGGAAGATGG
>JAYTGH010000191.1:0-2175 GCA_043733645.1 Flavobacterium sp.
ACAAAGATTCTCAAACTAAATTGGTTGAGAAAATGTTGGGTGACGTTAAATTAAATTAATCGTTATGTCAAGAGCTGCGATTAGATACGCGAAAGCAATTTTAGAAACTGCGATTTCAAGCGGAAAAGCCAATCAGGTAAATGAAGATATGAAATCTATCATCGCTGCAGTTGACTCGAGCGCTGATCTAAAAGATTTTTTGGCAAGTCCAATCATTACATCAGATTTGAAGATGAATGCTTTGACAGAGGTTTTTAGTTCAGTTCAGGCAGATACTAAATCCCTTTTCAGATTGCTACAAGAAAACAAAAGATTTGAAATATTAGTGGCAATTGCTACACAGTTCAATGTTCAGTTTGACGAAATGAACGGTGTTGAGGTAGCAAAAGTAACTACTGCATTTCCAATCACGCCCGATTTAGAAGCTAAGATTTTGGCCAAAGCAGCAACTATTTCAACTAAAAAATTAACTATTCAGAATACAGTTGATGCATCAATTATTGGTGGATTTATTTTGAGAATAGGCGATAAACAGTACAATGCTTCTGTATCGAACAGATTGCAGGAATTAAAAAGAGAGTTTAGTAACTAAATCATCATGAAAAAAATATTATTATTACTGTTGTTTCTTAATTCATTTGCAACCTTTAGTCAAGATATAAATTTCAAAAAAGGAATTGTATATGTTGATGGCAAAGAATGTATGAAATATGATTCTGACGGAACAAATATAAGCTTTCAGAATATGAGCGGTGATGATATTATGATAATAAAATATCTTAGACCAGACGGTACTCAGTCATCATTATATACTAAAGTAATTTTTATTGAATCGCATCAGGAGTTAACCTCTAGGAACTATATCTTCACTAAAAAAGCATTAGTTGAAAAACTGCTAAAGTCAAATGCACTCCAGGATTGCGCATTGAATGAGGAAAAAGTGAGAACCTTTGTTATGAAATTTGATGAGAAAATAGAAGACAGAGTAATAGTAAATCCAACAAGCACGGTAATTATAAAAGAAGAACCAGCAAGAGGTTCAGGAATAAATATTAATATAGGAAGACAATAATATAAATATTATGGCAGAAATTAATCCAGCTGAAATTTCAGCAATATTAAAGAAACAGTTATCTGGTTTTGAATCAGGTGCAACATTAGAGGAAGTAGGAACAGTACTTCAGGTAGGTGATGGTATTGCTCGTGTTTATGGGCTATCAAACGCTCAATACGGTGAGTTAGTACAATTCGACAACGGATTGGAAGCTATCGTTTTGAACTTAGAAGAAGACAATGTTGGAGTTGTACTTTTAGGACCATCTACAGGAATTAAAGAAGGATCTACAGTAAAAAGAACACAGCGTATCGCCTCTCTTAAAGTTGGTGAAAAAATCGTAGGTCGTGTAGTAAACACACTTGGTGAACCAATTGATGGTAAAGGACCAATCGGTGGCGAATTATACGAAATGCCATTAGAAAGAAAAGCTCCAGGAGTTATCTTCCGTCAACCGGTAACCGAACCGTTGCAAACAGGAATCAAATCTATCGATGCGATGATTCCGGTTGGAAGAGGACAACGTGAGCTTGTTATTGGTGACCGTCAAACAGGTAAAACTACCGTTTGTATCGATACCATCTTGAACCAAAAAGAATTTTACGATGCTGGTCAACCAGTATTTTGTATATATGTAGCAATTGGACAAAAAGCATCTACGGTTGCCGGAATTGCTAAAACATTAGAAGAAAAAGGAGCTATGGCTTATACTACTATTGTAGCTGCTAATGCTTCTGACCCAGCACCGATGCAGGTTTATGCGCCAATGGCCGGAGCTGCAATCGGAGAATATTTCAGAGATTCAGGACGTCCTGCTTTGATTATCTATGATGATTTATCAAAACAAGCGGTTGCTTACCGTGAGGTGTCTCTTTTGTTAAGAAGACCACCAGGACGTGAAGCATATCCTGGAGATGTATTCTACTTACACTCTCGTTTATTAGAAAGAGCTTGTAAAGTGATTGCGGATGATGATATCGCAAAAGACATGAACGATTTGCCAGATACTTTAAAAGGTATTGTAAAAGGTGGAGGTTCATTAACAGCTTTACCAATTATCGAAACACAAGCGGGTGACGTTTCTGCCTATATTCCAACTAACGTAATTTCGATTACTGACG
>JAYTGH010000192.1:0-6220 GCA_043733645.1 Flavobacterium sp.
GTGGTAAAAAATTCTAACTCAATAAAAAAGTTACGAAATCGTTTTCGTGAAAGACTTCAATTGTATACTTTTGCGGCAAATTAATCGGATTCTGAAATGAATTCAGAACAAACAACACAACTAAAACTTTTTTATTTTTATGGACAGTAACAAGTTATACGAGAAGGAATTATCTTTTCAGGCTGACAGACGTAAAGCTGGCGTTGAATTAATTAAAATTATCAGCGATTTGTGGTATGACAAATCAATCGAATTGGTTCTTTTCAGAAATCAATTAATTGATAGAAACGTGAGCGACATTATCAACTTTCACGAATATGCTGGAGAGTTTGTTCAAAAACCAATTAATATTTTTGATTCGGTAGAAATTGCCCGCTCAATCCAAAATTTAGACTTGCCGCCGTCCCGAATTGATATAGGAAAATTAACTTACGAATACCATCTTGAAGACAATAATTACAATGACAGTCGCGCTTTTGTTATTGACAAATTTAAAAATGCCAAAGACTTCCAGAATTTAAAACCAAAAGATGTTGTCTTGTATGGTTTTGGTAGAATTGGTCGTTTATTAGCTCGTGAAATGATGAGCAAAATGGGCAAAGGAGAACAACTTCGTCTTCGTGCGATTGTAACTCGTGATAGAAACGATGCTACTTCTTTAGAAAAAAGAGCTTCCTTATTGCGTTATGATTCGGTTCATGGAGATTTTCAAGGTTCTGTTCAGGCTGATGCCGAAAACAATGCATTAATCATCAACGGAACAACTGTTCATGTTATCACAGCTAATTCGCCTGAAGAAATTGATTATACGCAATACGGGATCGAAGATGCTTTATTAATTGATAATACTGGTGCATTTACAACCGAAGAACAATTAAAACGTCATCTAACTTCAAAAGGCGTTAGTAAAGTATTATTGACAGCGCCAGGAAAAGGTGTTCCTAATATTGTTTATGGTGTAAATCACAATGAGCATAATCCGGACAAAGTAGATATTTTCTCTGCGGCATCTTGCACAACCAATGCGATCACACCTGTTTTAAAAGTAGTTGAAGATACACTTGGCGTAGTAAAAGGTCATATAGAAACCATTCA
Organism: Flavobacterium sp.; assembly: GCA_043733645.1. Classification (GTDB taxonomy): domain Bacteria; phylum Bacteroidota; class Bacteroidia; order Flavobacteriales; family Flavobacteriaceae; genus Flavobacterium. Next base: position 1,096 of record JAYTGH010000192.1, read on the forward strand.
CGCTTACACCAATGACCAGAACTTGGTAGACAATATGCACAAAAAATACCGTCGTGGTCGTGCGGCAGCTTTGAATATGGTAATTACAGAAACTGGTGCCGGAACAGCTGTTGCCAAAGCATTACCTAGTTTAGCGGGGAAATTAACCTCGAATGCCATTCGGGTTCCTGTGCCAAATGGTTCTTTAGTTGTTATGAATTTGGAAGTTAGCAGAGAAACTTCTTTTGAAGAAGTAAATTCTATTATGAAAAAATATGCTCTTGAAGGTGAACTGGTAGAGCAAATTAGATATTCGTTGAACAATGAATTAGTTTCTTCAGACATTGTTGGAACTGCACAACCCTCTATTTATGACAGCAATGCAACAATAGTTTCGGGCGATGGAAAGAATATCGTGCTTTATATTTGGTACGATAATGAATATGGATACAGTCATCAGGTAATTCGTTTGGCAAAATACATTGCAAAAGTTAGACGTTATACTTATTATTAGTAGATTATTAATTCAGAAAAACCGTCTATTCATCGTTGATTAGGCGGTTTTTATCGTTCAAACACAATTTTTTCTAAATAAACGCGTTATAGGATAAACGGATTTATTATATTTCGCCCCAATTTGTCCCCAACAAATATATTATTATGAAAAAAGTACTTTTTAGCTTGTTGATTATGAGTTGCTTTGCCTTCACTGAAAAAGAAGGAGAACCAAAAATACAAACTTATAATTATGGTCACAACGGAATGGAGTTTGTGGCGCGTGAAGGTAAAGGAATGATCATAGTAAGCACTTATAACTCAAAGATGACTATTCGTCAAGATATTGCTTATAAAATTTATCAATTATATGCTAATAATAGATTGACAACCGGCCCAAAAACAACAATTTGTGGAGATGAAGCTGATGTAACCGGGAGGTGTGTTGTAACTAAAAAAGACAATCTTATTTCCGTGAACTTTTATTATGAGTTGGTCGAATGGAAGTCGGGACTAAAAGAAATGTATAAAAAGAAGTCAAAATAAAAAAAATGCTCAACTAACTGTTGAGCATTTTTTTTATAAGTTAATCTGAAATAGTTACGCTTTCCCGGCAGCAATCAGGTTTAAAGCGGAACCAGCAACATACCAACCAATTTGACTATCGTTATAAGTGTGATTCGCCAAAACAACATCTTTTGAACCATCAGCATGAACAAACTCTAAAGACAATGGTTTACCAGGAGCAAATTCTGTTAAGTCTAAGAAATTGATGGTATCATTCTCCTGAATTTTATCATAATCAGCCTCATTAGCAAAAGTCAACGCTAACATTCCTTGTTTTTTCAAATTCGTTTCATGAATACGGGCAAATGATTTTACCAAAACGGCTTTAACACCTAAAAATCTTGGCTCCATTGCAGCATGTTCTCTCGAAGAACCTTCTCCATAGTTTTGGTCACCCACTACAATTGTAGGTACTCCGGCAGCTTTGTAGGCTCTTGCCACTGTAGGAACAGCGCCGTAAGAACCTGTTAATTGGTTTTTAACTTTATTCGCTTCTTGGTTATAAGCATTCACTGCACCAATTAGCATATTGTTTGAAATGTTATCCAAATGCCCGCGAAAACGCAACCATGGCCCGGCCATAGAGATGTGATCTGTAGTACATTTTCCAAAAGCTTTGATAAGTAATTTGGCACCAGTTATATTTTTCCCATCCCAAGGGTCAAATGGCGCTAACAATTGCAATCTATCCGAAGTTGGAGAAACCGCAACTTGTATAGTACTTCCATCGGCAGCCGGCGCCTGAAACCCAGCATCATCTACATCGAATCCTCTTTTTGGTAACTCATCACCGTGGGGTGGATTTAGCTTTACTTCTTCTCCATTATCATTTATTAAAAAATCAGTAATTGGATTAAAGCTCAAATCTCCCGAAATAGCTAAAGCAGCTACCATTTCTGGCGAAGTTACAAAAGCATGTGTATTTGGATTTCCATCAGCACGTTTAGAGAAATTTCTATTAAACGAATGCACGATGGTATTTTTTTCTTGTTTATCAGCACCGGCTCTATCCCATTGTCCGATGCAAGGACCGCAGGCATTAGTGAAAACCTTGGTACCCATTTTCTCGAAAGTGGCAATGATTCCGTCTCTTTCGATTGTGTATCTAATTTGTTCTGAACCCGGATTAATTCCAAATTCAGCTTTTGGAGTGATTCCGTGAGCAACGGCTTGTTCAACAATAGATGCTGCACGCGCCATATCTTCATAAGAAGAATTGGTACAAGAACCTATCAATCCCCATTCAATTTTTAATGGCCAACCGTTTGCAGCAGCTTCAGCTTTCATTTTTGAAACCGGAGTTCCTCTATCTGGTGTAAAAGGTCCGTTGATATGTGGTTCTAATTCTGATAAATTAATTTCGATAACTTGGTCAAAATATTGTTCCGGATTTGCATATACTTCAGCATCGCCAGTTAAATAAGCAGCCACTTTATCAGCAGCATCAACAATATCCTGTCTGTCGGTCGCGGCCAAATATCTTCTCATCGAATCATCATAACCAAAAGTAGAAGTTGTTGCTCCAATTTCGGCACCCATATTACAAATAGTTCCTTTTCCGGTGCACGACATATTGGTGGCGCCTTCGCCAAAATATTCAACGATAGCTCCGGTTCCGCCTTTTACGGTAAGAATATCGGCAACTTTTAGGATTACGTCTTTCGGTGCCGTCCAACCGTTTAATTTTCCGGTCAATTTTACTCCGATTAACTTTGGAAATTTTAATTCCCATGACATGCCCGACATTACGTCTACAGCATCTGCACCACCAACACCTATAGCTAACATTCCTAGCCCGCCTGCGTTAACGGTGTGTGAATCGGTTCCAATCATCATTCCGCCCGGGAATGCATAATTTTCTAACACGATTTGATGTATAATTCCGGAACCTGGTTTCCAAAAACCAATTCCATATTTATTGGATACCGAAGAAAGAAAATCGAAAACTTCTTTTGATTGTGAATTGGCAACTGCTAAATCAGTAGTTGCACCAACTTTTGCCTGAATTAAGTGATCACAATGAACTGTTGTTGGAACAGCAACTGTCTTTTTACCGGCATGCATAAATTGCAATAATGCCATTTGGGCGGTTGCATCCTGACACGCAACTCTATCGGGAGCAAAATCAACATAATCCTTACCACGAGTAAACGCTTGTGTTGGATTTCCTTCCCATAAATGTGAGTATAAAATCTTTTCAGATAAAGTAAGAGGACGGCCAACTATTTGTCGCGCTTTATCAACTCTTTCAGCCATAGTAGCGTACACTTTTTTAATCATTTCAATATCAAAAGCCATAGTATATTGGGTTTATTTGTTTAACTGCGTTCTGTTCGGCCATGCGGCCTCGAGTGCAGTGCAAATTTACGAAAACGTTGTACTTCTATAAAAGATTTTAATAAAATATATTGATTTGAAGCACTATTTTGCGAAATGATGGTTTTTGCTATTGCTTTTTTATAAATACTTTAATTAAAGCTTTATAAACTGACTATTCTTAATTTTTATCTCTCAAATCCATCATTGGTTTTTCATAAAAACGATAAAAAAGATAGCTTATTACAATTGTAATCGTGAGATAAATTACAGTTATCAAATGAAGTTGTATCAAAGAGGTTTTTTCTCTATCAACAAACAATAACAATAATTGCATAATTACGCTGTAATGAAGCAAATAAATGGAATAGGAAATCTTACTGATAAAAACAATTGGACGCATAATGAGTGCATATGAGATTTCAAATTGAGAAAGGAATGGAACAAAAAAAGCAATAGAAAGTGATGCTAACGGAAGATAAACTACATTCCAAACAAAAGGATATGTTTCAGGAAGAATTCGTAAATAACCCATTCCGAAATACATAAACATCATTAGTATTCCTCCAATTACTGCTGATGGAAATTTAAATTTTACCCAATTCTTTTTGTAATTAATGCTAATCCAACTGCATAAAACTCCTATGAAAATGGCATCTAGTCGGTACATGGCAACAGATTTCAGCGAAACGTTCCATTCATCAAGCGTGGTAGTTTTAGTGTTCAGTTGATAGACAATTTTGAAACCAATAAACAGGGCTATTAAAAACAATATAATCCAAAGAAAGAACCTACTTTTATTTTTGGGTTTGTATAAAAACGATAGCACTAAAAGTGAAATTGGCAAAATTACATAAGCCCATTCTTCAACGGATAAACTCCACGATTCGGGGAAAAAAGTTGACATTTTGGAGAAACCATTTTGGAGAAAAACAAAATACAACCCTAATTTAGGCATAGAATACCCAAGAGAGAATGTAATTATTATATTGATAATCAGTATTAAAAAGTAATTGGGTAATGTTCTAAACCATCTTCTTTTTAGGAAATACAGAGCGCTTTTTATGGTGTAATCATCTTTGATGTAAATACCGTATAGTATTCTTCCAATCAAAAAACCACTCAACACAAAGAAAAACTCAACTCCGAGAAATCCAAATAGTGCAAAAAGCTGTCTGATTATTCCATCATGTGGATTGTAAATCCATAGAATGTGCGAACAAAGAACCATGCAAATTGCCATGGCACGCATTAAATCTAATCCGAAAACCCGGTTACTATTATTTGTCATTCAACTTTAAATTTTTAGCTCTGAATACGTTAATCGGTTTTTCAAAATAAGTGTACAATAGATAACTCAAACCCACTGTAATTGAAAGATACAAGATAGTAAAAATATTCAATTGCCATAAGTTGAAATTCTTAGTGTCGATAAAATATTTCAGAAGGAAAAGTATCAAACTATAATGCAGCAAATAGACAGAATAAGAAATATTACAAATGAACGTAATGACTTTTCCAATTGTTTCTGAAGGCGTTTTCCAATTCAATAAAAAAGGGATAAATAAGCAAATAGCCAGTGAGAGCAATGGAAAACAGCAAATATTCCAAAACCAGGAAGCATTAGTTAATCTAAGTTTAAAAACTACTATACATAAGACCATAAAAAACAATAATAAAACGCCAGCGGCTAAAAACCACTTTCTTTTTGCCAACATAAATGCTGCATAATAATAATTAAAAAAGCCAAAAAGAACGCCTATCAAAA
>JAYTGH010000193.1:0-2166 GCA_043733645.1 Flavobacterium sp.
ATTAATTATATTTGCTAAAAATATAATCAAATGCAACATATTATCGACCGCTTTGTAAGCTACGTTACTATCGATACCGAGTCAGATCCAAATTCTGATACCACTCCAAGTACAAAAAAACAATTTGACCTAGCCAACAAACTGGCCGAAGAACTAAAGACTATCGGTCTAAAAGAAGTCACGATTGACAAACATGGTTATATCATGGCAACTTTACCTTCTAATGTTGACCATAAAGTACCAACTATAGGGTTCATTTCTCACTTTGACACAACTCCCGACTTTACAGGAAAAGATGTAAAACCACAAATAGTTCCTAATTATGATGGTGGCGATATTGTTTTGAACAAAGAACAGAACATCATTTTATCTCCTAATTATTTCAAAGATTTATTGTTATACAAAGGGCAAACGCTAATTACCACCAACGGCTTAACGCTTCTTGGTGCCGATGACAAAGCTGGCATTACCGAGATAGTAACCGCCATGGAATATTTAGTCAACAATCCGCAAATAAAACACGGTAAAATTCGTGTGGGTTTCACACCCGATGAGGAAATTGGTCGTGGTGCCGATTTATTTGATGTGAAAAAATTTGGAGCTGATTGGGCATACACTATGGACGGAAGCCAGATTGGCGAATTAGAATATGAAAACTTTAATGCAGCTGGTGTCAAAATTACCTTCAAAGGAAAAAGTGTTCATCCGGGTTATGCCAAAGGGAAAATGATAAATTCTATGCTTATTGCGAATGATTTTATCAATGAATTGCCTAAACATGAAACTCCACAGGAAACCAAAGGATATGAAGGTTTCTTCCATGTAACCGGAATTTCGGGAAGCATCGAGGAAACCAAACTGGATATAATCATTCGCGACCACGACATGAAAAAATTCAAAAAACGTAAAGAATTAATTGAGCAAATTACCAAGAAATTCAACAAGAAATTCGCAAAACAATTTGGTGAAGATATTGTAATTACGACTATCAAAGATCAATATTACAACATGAAAGAAAAGGTGGAACCTGTAATGTTTATTGTTGATTTGGCAGAGAAAGCTATGAAATCCTTAGACATTAAACCACTAATAAAACCTATTCGAGGTGGAACTGATGGTTGCCGATTGTCGTATATGGGTTTACCATGCCCGAATATTTTTGCCGGTGGACATAACTTCCATGGGAAATATGAATATGTTCCTGTTGAAAGTATGCAAAAAGCAATTGATGTTATCATCAAAATTGCAGAACTTACTACTACTACTGATTTTTCGAATACAGCAAAGAAGAAAAAGTCTAAAAAGAAGAAGTAAAAACCTTGAATCTTTAGAGGAGATTCTGGAACAAGTTCAGAATAAATGGAAGAAAAACACACTTGGGATAAAATCAATCAATGGGGCGAAGAACTTGCTCTGCTGCGCGAAATTATTCAAAAAACCGAGTTGGTTGAAACTAATAAATGGGGCGGAGAAGTCTATACAATCAACAACAAAAATGTTATAGGTATTGGCGGCTTTAAGAACTATTTTACCATTTGGTTTTGGAATGGCGTTTTCCTAAAAGACGAAGCCAATCTTTTGGTTAATGCCAATGAAGGTATGACAAAAGGTTTGCGTCAATGGCGCTTTACTTCGGCGGCTAATGTTAATGAGAAATTGGTTTTACATTATATCAACGAAGCAATTGCCAACGAAAAAGCTGGACTTTCAATAAAGCCCGAAAAGAAAGAAGCTATGAAATGTGACTTCTTTGAAAGCGAATTAAAGAGCGACAAAGCACTAAAAACCGCCTTTGAAAAGTTTACTCCAGGCAAACAAAAGGAATTCTGGGAATTTATGGCAACTGCCAAACAAGAGAAAACCAAAATCAACCGACTCGAAAAAATCAAACCTATGATTATGGAAGGTTTGGGTTTAAATGACAAATACAGAAAATAATACCTTCAATTCATGAAAAATTATTTTTTTATTGTGCGTAAAAACAAGATGAAAACTATTTTCTTTTTGCTAGCAATCTGCTATTTAATTTTTTGTCAATCGTGTATGATGATGCGAATGACACGTAAGCAAACCAAAACGTTTTTTACTACCTCCAAAACAAATTATATTGATTCTTCTATAGAAATTGATGGCTTCACTATTCACTACATCGAAACCGGAAATAAA
>JAYTGH010000194.1:0-6201 GCA_043733645.1 Flavobacterium sp.
GCTAGTGTGGTTATGTCACAAGCTTTTGGCATTCCTGCTTTTCCTGTAGATACACATATTCATCGCTTGATGTATCGCTGGAATCTAACCAACGGAAAAAATGTTCAACAAACAGAAAAAGATGCCAAAGCTATTTTTCCAAAAGTACTTTGGAACGAATTACACCTTCAGATTATTTGGTATGGCAGAGAATATTCGCCTGCTCGAGGTTGGAATTTAGATAAAGATTCGATTACCAAATCTATCGGAAGAAAATCTGTATTGGATGAGTATTATAAAAAAACATCCCGATAATAATATCGGGATGTTTCTTAATTAGCAATGAGATCGAAATTCATATTACCAATCTTAACAATATTTAATGCACAAGAATATTGAAGGATTAAACGAATAGTTTCTTTTTTAGGTAACATTTTTTTTGGTGCTAATTTTCTTTTAGAGTAAAGTTTTGCCATATAAAAATTAATTGAGTTTAATTGTTTTATATAATAACGCAAAAAAGTATACTTTATTGTTTAAGAAGGCAAATAAATTTTATTTTTTTCAATAACCTTTCTTAAATTAGTAATTGCATAACGCATTCTCCCAAGAGTTGTATTAACACTAACACCAGTAAAATCAGCTATTTCTTTAAAACTCATGTCTGAATAATAACGCATCATAATCACTTCTTTTTGATCATGAGGCAGCTTTTGAATTATCATTTTTAAATCAATATCAACTTGATTTTTGATTAATTTTTTTTCGATATCAAGAGAGTTATCTTTTATGTTCGAAAAAATAGAGAATTCTTCAGTGTCTCTTTTTAGAGGCATTTTTTTATCATTACGAAATTTATCTATTATTAGATTACTTGCAATACGCAAAACCCATGATAGAAATTTACCTTCTTCATTGTAGTATTTTTTAGTTTTCAGCGTGTGAATAACTTTAAAGAAAGTTTCCTGAAAAATATCTTCCGTTAAGTCTCTATCAGAAACTTTGGAAAAGATATATCCGTAAATTCTTGATTGGTGTCTGTCAATTAATAAAGCAAGAGAATTCTCATCGCCAGCGATGTAGTTATTTACCAATATAGCATCGGAAAGATTTGATTTTGCCATAATATTACCTTTTAGTATGGGTTAAAAAAGAGATTTTTTAATCTAAAAAGTAATTTTCTATATAGGCAAATGCAGTTTGAGAGTTATTTATAAGCCAAATTTAACATAAAATTTATGAAATAAACAAATTAATTTAAAAAAAAATTAAAAGCCTTTAAATAATTATTGACATACACTTGTTTCATCGATTAGGAATTCCTAAAAAAAATAGAGTTATAAAGTCTTATCCCCCGAAATTTGAAACAACAGCTTCACTAAAATAGGATAAAATAGTTGGTTATAAGATTCAGTATCTATATTTATATTTTGAAATATTTTTAAAACTCATTATTTTTCCCGCTCAATAAACTAGGACAAGCATTAATGCATCCATGCAAGCCTATTTAAATTACTTAACCAGAATTTCTTCTAACTCCTCTAATGATTTTCCTTTGGTTTCTGGTAATAACTTGATTATAAATAGTAAGCCAATCAAAGCAAAAATGCCATACAGAAGAAAAGTCCAAGTACTTCCTAATTTATCTAATTCCCATGGAAAAACTAATTGAACTATAAAACTAATAGCAGAGTTAATAAACCCCACGAATGAAATTGCAACACCTCTAATTTTATTAGGAAAAAGTTCAGAAAACAACACCCACATTACTGGTCCTAGTGAAATTGCAAAAGAAGCTACAAAACCTAATATCCCAATTAAAATTAAAATAGCATTCATAGTTATGGACGCAGAAATAAGTTCTGATTCATATTTCTTCTCAACAGCTGTTCCTAATGTTACTGCAATAGTTTTTTTAAACTCAGTATCAGATTGAAAAGTTTTATCTTGTAGTTTGCTTATTTTCTCAACACTGATTTCTTTCGGTAATTTTGAAATAGTATCTTTAGTCAAGGTATAGGTAGCTTTATTAAAACTGTAGGCTAACAAGAACATACTTAAAGCAACTCCTGTAACTCCTACTATTAATAATGGTTTTCTACCTAATTTATCAATCAATGCCATTGCAATAATGGTAAAGATTACATTAATTAAACCAACTAAAATGGCTTGTATAAATGCGGCATCTGTTCCAATACCTGACTGTTCAAAAATCATCGGAGCATAAAAAAAAACTGAATTTATTCCTGTTATTTGTTGCAAAACTGCAATTACAATACCAATGGTTAATACTAATTTCATAGAAGGTAAAAACAAGTCTTTTATAGTACTTTTCTCTTTTGGCTTATCATCCAATAAAACACTATTTTTTATTTCAGCAATCATTTTTTGTGACGATTCATCATCTCCTATTTTTTTCAAAACAAGTAATGCTTCATCGTAACGCTCTTTCATTAGTAACCATCGGGGACTTTGGGGTACAAAAAACAGAAAAATGAAGTAAAACAGAGCTGGAATAGCTTCCAAACCTAACATCCATCTCCAATTATTTTCTTTAATTTTTAATATGTTAACCCATTCAGCATCTGAATTTGCTAAATGAACTATTAGATAATTAGTAAAAAAAGCCAAAGAAATACCAATGACAATGTTTAATTGATTAAAAGATACCATTTTTCCACGCTTTTCAGCTGGTGATATTTCAGCAATATACATTGGAGCTAAAATTAATGAGACCCCTACTCCAATACCAGCAATCAATCTTGCTATAACTAAAATTAAAAAAGAGGGAGCAACTGCTGATAGTATGGCAGAAAAGAAATAGAGTAAAGCAGCATATTTCAATACTACATTTCTTCCTAGTTTATCACTTATTGGACCAGCAAACATCATGGCTAATGTTGCTGTTAGTGACAAAGATGCCACTGCCCATCCCAATTCGATTTTGGACAAATTAAATTCGGGTTCAATAAATTTTACTACTCCAGAAATGACTGAAGCATCAAAACCCATCAACAATCCACCCATCGCAATAATAAGAGCATAAAGCTGTACTGAACTTTTATTTGTTTTCATAAAATACAATTATCAATGTAGGATTATCATAAATAATGAAAGAAGACTTAAATTTATGTTGTAGGTATTTTAAATTTTAGAAGGTCTTCTTTTACTTAATTATTTCTTTATGATTTTTGAATATTTTATTCCGTGTGAGTTTTCTACTCTTAAAAAATATATACCCGATTTAAAACTGCTCATATCAATTACATGATTTGAATTCACCACATCTTCAATATGTATTTTTCCTAGGATATCTGTTAAAGTAATCTTATTTTGACTATCTATAAGATGCAAATTCAAATTATTTACAACTGGATTAGGATAAACTAATTCATCATATTCTGTATAATCTTTAACACCTAATGAACAATTATTATTACCAACCACGTAAGAGAAATATTTGGTCACTGATAATCCGCCTGCATAAGCAAATTTAGCCGCATAACTGATAACTGAACCTGAAGTTTGCCCGGTAATTGTTTTAGTAAAAATATTACCTGAAACATTAGTCATTTGCACTTCTGTAAAAGGGGTTTGTTTCCACAAATAGGCTACAACTCCGACTCTGTCTGTATCCAAAAGTTCGAAATTAATTTTAACATCTGTACCTAAGGTTTGAAATGTATAATTATAGCCCGTTGAGAAAGAACCTACTTGTGCTATGGTAGAAGTTCCTGAACATGCTATTAACGAAGTAGTTATCGCATTTAATACAATTGGGTTATTCAATGCCGAGTTTCCAGACAAATCAGTTGCAGTCACTGTAAAACTATAAGTAGTGTTGGGCGTTAAATCAGAAATAACAACCGATTTTTGGACTCCCGAAGTACCAGCAGAAGTAACCGATTGCGTTCCGTATGAGACAGTATAAATAACATTTCCCGAATTATCATTTGAATTTAATAACAACTCGACAGTTGAACTTGTCACCGCACCTACTGTAGCTGTAAAATTGGTTGGTATCACAGTATCTACAAGAGTATTTTGATAAACACGAACATAATCAATGTCCATAGAAGCTTGTGTGAAATCAGAACCTATATTTCCTGCAGTCCCTCCCATAGCAACATTAAGTAAAAGGTATTGCTCCTTATCAAATGGCCAAGTATTAGCATCTTTAACAGCCGGATTATAAGTATAATAAACAACTCCATCTAGGAGAAAAGATATTTGAAACGGAGACCAATTGACTGAATACACGTGATAGCTATTAGCCAAATCGGACGCAATTGTTCCACCATTATTTACCGAATTTCCAAAAGATGAAGGTGTATGCAAAGTTCCTTGAATATAATTAACTGATTGAGATGGGAAGATACCATGCTCCATGATATCCATTTCGCCACAAGCCGGCCAATCCGTTGTTCCGTAAGTCGAGGCAAAATAGGCTCCTGGTTCATTAATATTTCTACCTAACATCCATATTGCTGGCCATGTTCCCGCTTCAAGTGGCAACTTGGCTCTTACATCAATGCGTCCGTATTTAAAGGCAAATTTTGAGTTCAGTCGAGCTGAAGTATATTCCTTTGTAACTCCTTGATCTGTAAATGACTCTTTTTTGGCAACAATATGCAGAAAACCACTATCCACATAGGAATTAGTAGAAAGATTGGTATAATGCTGCACTTCACCACTAAACCAACTTGAACCATTGGGCAGTTGCGTTTGTTGAAACCAATTAATTGTATTTATTGGTCCGTTTGTATTGAACTCATCTGACCAAACTAAATTACTGTAAACTATATCAACCTGAGCATAACATAGTTGCCCTAAGAGAAAAAATAAAAAAAGGATTTGAAATGGGGCGTTTTTTTTCATTAGTACTTTTTTGTGTTTAGTGATTTTTTATTTTAAAAAGTTCAACTCACATTACACCTTTTAATTTTTATAATCTGATGTATTTTATTAAAATTTTAATTTCTCATTTTTATCCCAAATACCCCAATAAGCTCCAACTTCTCCTTCTGCCCCTACTTTCCATGACTCGTCAAATGAAGAGAAATAGAAAATAGGAATATCTTCTTGTTGTGACCAAAGTTGGGTATTTAAAAAATAGTTAAGTGCATTTCCTTCAGAAGGGTGAGAATCTTTAAAACTTTCCCCTTTACTTGGCCATCCCGTTTCTGTTATAATTACTTTTTTACCATTAGCAACCTGCAAAGCCTGATGATACATTTGTTTCATATGACCTAATGAATATTCTAAATTACAACCTTCCCAATAAGGGTAACAATTCGTCAAAATTAAATCGCAAGCTTCTGTAATTCTTGGTTTTATACTGAATTCATAATAGGCATCTACATAGCCAACTGGAATAGTTTCGGGAAGAGCTTTTTTTACTCTAAAAATAAACTCTAAAAGTTCATCTTCTGTTAAATCTTTGCGATACATAACCTCATTTCCAACAGCAGCAACATCTACGAAACCTTCATTAGAAAGTTTAATTAATCCCTCTATTTCTTTTTCATTAACCTCAGGATCATCACCTAACCAAGCTCCTACTAATGTTTTGATTCCATATTCTTTAGCAATCTTTGGAATAAACTCATTTCCTTCTGTACACGAAAATGATCTTATCCATTTAGTGTAAGGAGCAATAATTTTCATTCTTCTTCGAACTTGTTCTTCTGATATAATATCACCAGGTTTTTGTCCGTCTTCATACATACTAAAACAAATCCCATGCATGCCAGATTTTAAAACTTCTTCAAAAAGATTATTTAATTCTTCTTGTGACTTATTTGCATAATCAATACCATTAAAATTATTAATCTCGTTGGTAGCATCATACCTGATTTGATATAACGAATCTTCTTTTCTTCTAAACGACATTACTTTCTATTTTAACATCAAATTTTAATTTATCATTTTTATCCCAAATACCCCATCTAGCACCAACTTCGCCTTCTTGATTAGTTTTCCACGATTCATCAAATGATGAAAAATAGAATAATTCTATGTTTTTATTTTTAGCCCATTCTTGAGTAGCAATAAAATATTTCATAGCATTTAGTGAAGAAGGTTCAGCTCTTTCTACATTCTCGCCCTTACTTGGCCATCCTGTTTCTGTAATAATTACTTTTTTCCCTTTTGCAACCTGTTTGCTTAACTCCATCATTTTATTCAAATAAGAGAGCGCATAATTATTCTCTGACCCTTCCC